>NZ_JBNNJZ010000012.1:0-52936 GCF_050270335.1 Streptomyces sp. NPDC059900 | reverse complement strand
CCGTGGGGTGATGGTGCATGAGCGGATTGCGCGTCATACCGGCCTGGCGGCACGGACAGGAGCGGCTGTACGTCTGCCTCGCGGACGGCAGAAGCCTCGCGTGGTACGAGAGGGAGTCGTCCCGCGTGAACCTCCTCAGCGAGGAGCACAGGGAGGCCGTCCTGCGCGCCCTCGCCCCCTTCCTGACCGGCGGCTTCTCGGTCGGCCCGCCGCCCGTGCCCACCCCCGCCGAGCTGGCCCGCCTCGCCCTCCACCCGGATGACGACCTGGCCCCCAACCGCCCCGGCGAGGCCCTCCTGATCGCCCTCGACCGCGACCCGGCCCCCGCCCGCCGGTTACGCGCGGATCCGCGGCAGCGCGCGCTCGCCGCCGAGCAGGCCATCGGCGAGGTGCTGGACGGCCTTGAAGGCGGGGGCTGGCACACCCTGCACTCGGTGCCGCTGCCGGGCGGCGCCCGCATGCATCACCTGCTGATCGGCCCCGGCGGCCTGTTCGGCGTGCACACCGTGGCCGCCCGCAAGCAGCGGGTCCGCGTCGCCGACCCGATGATCGCGGTCGGCCGCGCGGACCCGCGTCCACTCCTGAGGCAGCTGCGCGCCGACGCCGACCGGGCGTCCTTCGCGCTGACGGCCGAGATCCGCCCGGTCCTCGCCCTCTCCGGGGCGGCGGGCCTGGACGTCACGGCGCCGCCGCGCGACGTGCGGATCGTGCGCGACGCCGAGGTGTCCGCCGTCGCGGCCACCGGCGGCGTACTGAAACCGGCCGATGTGGAGGCGCTGCACGCGATGGCCCGCGACCGGCATACGTGGCTGCGGATCTAGGCCCCTTCCGGCGGTTCTCTCAGCGCTCCGTCACAGGTTGTCGCCCCAGCCGCCCTGGATCATGGTCTGGAACGCCCAGGCGCCGCCCCGCTTCAGCAGGATGTCGGCGTAGCGCAGCTGCTGCGTCTCGCCGTTCGCGGTCATCACCGAGTCGGTGAAGACCACGGCCATGGCGGGGGAGAGGAAGACGGGCGTGCGCGTGGACTCGAAGGTGATGTCCTCGCTCCCGTCCCCCATCACGTGCGTCATGGTCGCGACGAACTGCTCCCGGTCCCACTGCGCGGAGCGCCCGTCGCCCGCGGAGTCGTCGCTGACCAGGTTGAGCGGGAAGACGGCCAGGTCGGCCATGCGCTCCACGTCGCGCCGCGCGCTGTGTGCGTCGTACTCGGCGAACCAGGCGGCCAGGCTCGCGCGGTCCTCGTCGGTCGGGACGTATCCGGTCTCGGGCAGAACGGTCATGCAGACTCCTGATCAAGTTTGACTACTGGGGTGCGCAGAGAAAGTTATGCTCGATCAGGGCCGTAGTCAAACTTGATTAGACGTGATGCCGGTCACGTCTGCGTCCCAGAGGCGCTTCCCGGCACCTCAGCGGAACCGCACGACCACCGCGGTCGCATGCCGGGTCGTGTTCTGCCGCACCTCCACCGTGACGGCCGGCTCGGTCGGCAGCGCGGTGTACGTGACCTCGCCGATCCCGGCGGCGATCGCGGTCCCTTCGCCCCTGGCCTCCGGCAGCGCCGCCCCGGCCGCCGTCCGCAGCGCCGGGCCGAGCGGCGACGACACCACGGGCGTGCCGTCCCCCGGCAGGACGAGCACGAGCGCCTGCGGGCGGGCCCTGCTCCCGGTGAACCCGACGACCACCGCGTCCCGCGTGTCGCTGTGCCGCAGCTTCAGCCATGCCCGGACGCCGCCGCGGTAACTCCCGTCGAGACGCTTGATCACCAGCCCCTCGATGCCGGTGGCGGGCAGGGTCTCGTACCAGGTCAGGGCCAGCGCGCGGTCGGTCGTCATCGGCACGGCCTGGAGCGGCGGGCCGAGCGGTTCGAGGAGGCGTACGAGGCGTGCGCGCCGCTCCTCGTAGGGCAGGGCGCGGCAGTCCTCGCCCCGGTCGGCGAGCAGATCGAAGGCGGCGTACGAGGCGGGCAGCGTGCGCGCGAGATGCGTGGCGTGCGCGCGTGTGCCGGCGGCGCGGCGCTGGACGGCGGCGAAGTCGATGCGGCCGCCGGCCCAGACGACCACCTCGCCGTCGAGCACGGTCCCCTCCGGCAGCTGTTGCGCGGCATCGGCGAGATCGGGGAACGCGGTGGTGACGAGCCGCCCGGAACGGGCCTGCAACCGCACACGACGGCCATCGGCGAAGACGATCAGACGGTGACCGTCGAACTTCGGCTCGTACGCCCAGCCATCGCCCTGCGGCAGCGCGGTGACGGACTCGGCGAGCGCGGCCCGCAGGGGCGGGGTGATCATGCGCCGGCCTCGCGGGGGAGCGGGCGGGCCCGGTCCGGATCGGTGAGCGGCTCCAGCAGATCCCCGTACTCCGCAAGACGGTCCGCGATGTCGCCCGCCAGGAAGACGAGATCGGCCGGGTCGCCGCAGGCCTCGACCTCCTCCCAGGTCACGGGGGTGGAGACGGTCGGTTCCTCGCGGGCGCGCAGGGTGTAGGGGGTGGCGGTCGTCTTCGACGCGGCGTTCTGGCTGAAGTCGACGAAGACCTTGCCGGGGCGCAGGCTGCGCGTCATCCGGTGGACGACCAGGGCGGGCAGCTCGGCCTCGGCCTCCCTGGCGAGCTCTTTCGCGTAGGCGGTGACCTGCTCGGAGGGTGTCGGCTCCAGGGGGCAGAGCAGATGCAGCCCTTTGGAGCCGGAGGTCTTCGCATGGACCTCCAGACCGTCCGCCTCCAGGCGCTCACGCAACCAGAGGCCCGCCCGGCAGCACTCGACGACGGTGGCGGGCGCGCCCGGATCGAGGTCCAGGACGAGCCGGTCGGCCATGGCGGGGGCATCCGCCTGCCACTGCGGGGTGTGGAACTCGGTCACGAGATTGGCCGCCCACATCAGGGAGGCCAGATCGTCCACGACGATCTGCCGCATGTCTCCCTCCGAACGCGGTACGTCGGCGGTGTGCACCCAGGTGGGGGTGCCCGGCGGCACGTTCTTGGCGAAGAACCGCTGGCCGCCCGGTCCGTCCGGGAAGCGCAGGAAGGAGACGGGCCGGTTGCGCAGATGGGTGAGGAGGGCCTCGGCGGTACTGGCGTAGTAGTGCAGCATCTCGCCCTTGGTGAAGCCGGACGCGCTGTAGAGGACCTTGTCGAGATTGCTGAGGGCCAGCCGCCGCCCCTCCACCTCGGTGATCGGCGTCATACGATGAGAATCCCACGAATACGGACGAATCACCGTAAATCTGAGCTCGGCTGCTGAGAGGTGCCTGACGTGCGATCCCTATGGAACGGTGCGATCTCCTTCGGCTTGGTCAGCATTCCGGTCAAGCTCATGAACGCCACCGAGAACCACGCGGTGTCCTTCCGGCAGATCCATGTGGAGGACGGGGGCCGGATCCGCTACCGGAAGGTGTGCGAGCTGGAGGAGCGGGAGGTGACGTCCGCCGAGATAGGCAAGGGGTACGAGGACGCGGACGGCTCGATCATCCCGATCACGGACGAGGATCTGGCGGCGCTGCCGATTCCGACGGCCAAGACCATCGAGATCGTCGCCTTCGTGCCTCATGACAGGATCGACCCGATGCAGATGGACACGGCGTACTACTTGTCGGCCAACGGAGTCCCCGCGACGAAGCCGTACACGCTGCTGCGGGAGGCGCTGAAACGGAGCGGCAAGGTGGCGGTCGCCAGGTTCGCGCTGCGGGGGCGGGAGCGCCTGGGGATGCTGCGGGTGGTGGACGACGTGATCGCGATGCACGGGCTGCTGTGGCCGGACGAGATCCGCACGTCGGAGGGCGTGGCCCCGGATTCCGGGGTGAGGGTGCGGGACGCGGAACTGGATCTGGCGGACGCCCTGATGGACACCCTGGGGGAGGTCGACCTGTCCTCCCTGCACGACGACTACCGCGCGGCGCTCGAGGAGCTTGTCACCGCCAAGGCAGAGGGCACGGGCCCCGCGGAACCGGCACCGGACGCGTCGGATGCGGACGGCGGCAAGGTGATCGACCTGATGGCCGCACTGGAGAACAGCGTCCGCGCGGCGAAGAAGGGCGGGACGGGCGAGAGCGGGTCGGGTGAGAGCAGGACGGGCGGAGGCGTGGCGAAGGTGACGCCGCTGGAGGGCAGGACGAAGAAGGCAGCGGCAAAGAAGTCGTCGGCAAAGAAGTCCCCGGCGAAGAAGACGACCGCGAAGAAGACGACGACCGCGAAGAAAACAACCGCCAAGAAGACGGCACCCGCCAAGAAGACGGCACCCGCGAAGAAGAGAACCTCCTCGGCCTAGCCCACGTGGGGTCCCGGGGCTCGCCGTACCCCCCGTGCCCGGCCACCCTGAAGGAATGACTCAGGACAAGGGCAAGAACGACACCTACCGCCCGGTGGTCTTCAGGGACCGCTCGGCGGGCTACGCCTTCCTCACCCGCTCCACCGCGGAGAGCAACGAAACCATCGAGTGGGACGACGGCGAGACATACCCCCTGGTGGACGTGGAGATCTCCTCCGAGAGCCACCCCTTCTACACGGGCAGGGCCCGCGTGGTGGACTCCGAAGGCCAGGTGGCCAAGTTCGAACGCCGCTTCGGCGACCAGACACCGCCCCCGCCTTCCCCCGGGTGACGAATCCCGCCGGGCCGCCGCCGGGCCACGCCGGGCCAGGCGACACCACGCCACGCCACACCGCGCCACGCCGCGCGGACGACAAGAGTGGCAGGAGTACCCCGGCGGCCCGACGATGTCCGTAGAACCTTGATCACGAGAAGGCGGCGCGCATGACGGACGGCATGACCGACGGCACGACCGATCTACGGGCGCTGGCGGCCGAGGCGTACATCTACGGCTACCCGTTGGTGCGCAACCTCGACGAAGTTGACCGCTTCTCCCGCAACGGCATGGGCTCGGTGCCTCCCGTGCCGTCCAACGAGTTCAGCCACGGGACGAAGCTCGCGGACCCCGGGGACTCCTCCGCGGACGCCGACCACGACACCGTCTACTCGATCGCGCACCTGGACCTGTCCGGCGGAGCCCTGCTCCTGACCGTGCCGGACACCGGCGGTCGCTACTACGTCCTTCAGTTCGTGGACGCGTGGACCAACAACTTCGCGTACGTGGGCCGCCGCGCGACCGGCACCGGCGAGGCCAGCTACCTGCTCACGCCGCCCGGCTGGGACGAGGAGGTCCCGCCGGGCGCCACCCGGATCTCCGCGCCGACCACGGTGGCGATGATCGTCGGGCGGTGGGCCTGCGCGGGACCGGACGACATGGCGGCGGTGCAAGCACTCCAGGAGGACACACACCTGGAGCCGTACTGGACGGCCTCCGAGGAGCCCCGGGGCCTGCCGACCCACACATACGTCTCCGACGGCGAGCCGGAGCTGCTCTTCTACGAGAAGCTGCGGGTCAGGATGGCGTCCTTCCCGCCGGCCCCGGCGGAGGCGGCGTACCAGCAACGCTTCGCCCCGCTGGGCCTGTTGGACGCGCAGAGCCCGTACGCACACCCCGAGCCGGAGCTCGCCGAAGCGCTGCGGGCGGGACTCGCCGAAGCCAGGGCGACGATCGAGCAGGCGTCGACCGACGCGGACCACGAACAGCGCAACGCCTGGAAACTCAGCTATCACGACTACGACTACAACGCGGACCACTTCGAGGTGGGCACCCTCAAAGACCCGCAATGGATCCGCAACGACCGCGACGCGGCCCGCCTGCTGCGCGCCACGACCGCCCACACCGCGCTCTGGGGCAAGCACGGCTACGAAGCGGCGTACGCGATGACCTGGACCGACGCGGAGGGCCGGCCCCTGGAGGGCGACAACGCCTACACCCTGCGCTTCGAGAAGCCCCCGCCGGTGGACGCGTTCTGGTCGCTGACGATGTACGACGCGCAGGACCGCCGCCTGGTCCCCAACGCCATCGACCGCTACTCCATCGGCGACCGCACCCCGGGCCTGACCTACGCCGACGACGGCTCCCTGACCCTCCACCTCCGCCGGCAACGCCCCGCGGACGACAAGACGGCCGCCAACTGGCTGCCCACTCCCAGCGGCCGCTTCCGCCCGCTGCTGCGGATGTACACGCCCGGGGCTGCGGTCTTCAACGGGACGTACGAGCTCCCGCGGATCCAGCGCGGCTAGACGCGGCTCCTCCGCGACTGGAGGGCCGCGCCGGTCCCGTCACCCCGCGATCAACGGGCCCGAGTAATCGCCTTCGAGTTTCCAGGTCCCGTGCACGATGCAACGCTGCTTGGGGATCTTCTTGATGGTGATCTTCGAGTCGCTGCGGTCGAGGACGAGCTGGAGCGCCATTCCCTGTTCGTCGTGCACGTCTATGCGAGGCGAGTCCGACGAGAACTCCTGGACACCGAGGTCCTTGACGGCGGCGACGAGCGACATCGGCACTTCGACCAGCTCATAGACGAGGGTGCCGGGAGCACTCCTGAGCTTGAACGTGCGCAGCATGATCCAGCGCTGGACCGCCGCCAGGAACTCGTCGAACAGCTTCATGGTGCCGTCGTACCGCATCCGTGCCGACCGGCAGTCCTGGATCCAGGCGCCTTCGCTGAGCTTCGAGGTGTGCAGCTCATGGAGCTTGATGTCCTTGGCACTCGTGCTCTTGGCCGAGACCTGCTTGCCGTCCACCCGGAGATCCCAGAAGCGGGTCGTCTTGCTCGGCGCAAGTTCGACGGCCATGCCTTCGACGCCGCATGAGGCCGCGAGCGCGTTCTCGAACGCCAGCCGGTCGAGCGGCGTGGTGTGGGTCCCGTGATGAGCCTGCAAGCGCGCCTTGAATTCGGCGGAGAACGCATGGGAGACGAGATCGCTCTGCGGATTGATGGACGAGTCGATCGGCCGGAGCATCGAGTCGACGATATTCCGGATCTGCCTGAGCTGGGCCTCGTCGCATTTGCCGAGGAGCGCATACGCGTCCGCGGCGTCGGCGGAATCCCGGACTTGTGCGACAACACCGTGCACGACATGCGCCTGGTGTTCGTCGAGCTGGGCTATGCCCGCCGCCAGCTCACTCCGTGCAGCACTATTCATTTCTGCCCTTCGAGGTCAGATCTGTCCTTCGGGGTCAGGCGGCGGCGAATTCCCGAACCTGCGGGGCGGGCGAATCAGCCGCATCGGTCTCCCGGATGTCATCGGGCCGCAGATGAGTCCCCGGCAGGATGAGATCGCTGACACTCGGTCGTTCCCCGGTCAGGATCCAGTGGCACACGGAGGCGAGCTGGTAGCTGACGAGGGGCGGGACGGCGTCACCGATGTGCCGGTACTTGTTGCTGAGGCTGGTGCCGTCGAACTTGTAGGTCCGCGGGAAGCCGTTGAGAATCCCGAGCTCCCGAACCGAGCAGAGGCGGTTCTCCGTGGGGTGGGAGTAGCGCCCGTTCCCCACGTGCGCGCACTCCCGCTTGATCGTGGGAGCGGGCCGGTCCCAGGCCATGCGGCCGTAGACGTCGGGGAAGCTGCCGAAGTCTCCCTTGTCCACGGACTTGACCATGGCGGGCGTCAGGAAGTCGTTCCCGCCCCGGACGTTCAGCAGGTCCCGCCAGGAACCCCCGTCGTGCGGGATCTTCTGGAGCCGCCCGAGCGTGGCCGGGGAATGGAAGCTGGGGGAGGCGTGCGCGTCGTCCGAGGGGTGCGCTTCACCGGCATTGATCGCGGGCACTCCGTCAAGAGCACGCCGTACGGTGGTGGCTTCCGGGGCCAGGGCCCGGCCGGCCCACGCGTCTTCGAGCGTCCGCAGGTCGTATCCGGGGGCGACGGCGATGACGAGCGCCCGCTCGCGCACCTGCGGAAGGCCGAACTTGTTCAGGACGTGATTCTGGGCATGGACCGTATAACCACGCGCCTCAAGATCTTTCTTGAGAACGTCGAAATGATGGGCCCAACGCCCCTGAAGAAGCTCCCGGGCATTCTCCATGACAAGAATCTTGGGCTGGAAAGCGTCGACGAAGACGATGGTGCGGCCGACGAGGCTGTTCCTCTTGTCGTCCTCGAGGTGATTCTTGGCATTGGTGCGGGAGAATCCGGTGCACGGGGGGCAGGCCGAAAGAATGTCGATGGGCGACGTCACGCCCATGGATTTCCGCAGTGCTTCGGGATCGACCGAGCCCAGATCCGTCTCGACCGGGGTGATCCCGATATTGGATTCATAGGTGGTGTTGCAGGCCAGCGAACCCTTGGGGCTGCTCGGCTTTCCCAGCTGGGCGTCGGCCGCTCCGATGACTTCGAAGTGCGGATGAGCATGGAATCCAAAGCTCATTCCGCCGCCCCCGGAGAAGAGGTCGACGACCTTGTAGGTCGTCGGTTCTGGGGTAGTTGGTACGGCATCGTCCTTGATGATGTCGGTTTGACTACCCACAGTGAGCCTCCTGATGATCAGGCGAAAACCCTAGCACCACCGACATCTCGGGAACCCGGCACGGAGAGACAGCAAAAAAGAGCGGGAGCCAGTGAAACTGGCTCCCGCTCTTCCTGTCGGCATCCGCCCTGCTCAGCGCATGATCTGTGCTGGCTTTCGGCGAGTGCCCCCGGCAGGATTCGAACCTGCGCACACGGCTCCGGAGGCCGTTGCTCTATCCCCTGAGCTACGGGGGCGTGTCAGCGCGGGTTGCGCGGCGACGGGTAGAACCCTACCAGCTCCGAACGGCTCCCCATGAACAGGTATTTCCGCACTCCATGGCCGTGGGCGCCGCCGCATCCGTACCCCCCGTCACAGAGGTCACCGACGGCTGGCCGCGCGCTCCGTCGTACGCGCCCCCGCACGGGGCGGAAGTGGGGAAAACCCGGACGCGGCGGTGGGCGCGGACCTACTCTCGAGTTGTGTCAGGCGTGTCCGGCCGCGTGCTTGTTGTGGACGACAACAAGGTCATCCGGCAACTGATCAGGGTCAACCTCGAGCTGGAGGGCTTCGAGGTCGTGACCGCGGCTGATGGTGCCGAATGCCTGGACGTGGTGAATCAGGTCAGACCCGATGTCGTCACCCTCGACGTGGTCATGCCCCGCCTCGACGGGCTGCGGGCCGCCGCGCGGCTGCGCTCCGATCCGCGGACCCGCCATCTGCCCATCGTCATCGTCAGCGCCTGCACTCAGTACGAGGTGGAGAGCGGCCTTGAGGTAGGGGTGGACGCGTTTTTGGCCAAGCCCTTCGAACCCAACGAACTGCTCTGGATCGTACGGCAGTTGATGGAGCGCGGTGACGACGGCGAGAACGGTCGTGGTTCTTTCGGCGGTGAACGCGGAGCCGCCGGCGAGGCCGAACGCGCGGGCCGCCCCGGCGGCTGACCCGACCCGGGCGACCAGAGCCCCCACCCGTCCACATCCCGGACCATCGGGAAACCGGGGCGCGTCCCCACCCCCCTCCTCCCATACGCTTGACCCGTGACCCCCGTCGAGCTCTCCCGTACCGTGCTGCGCGCCATGCGTGGTGCCGTTGCTGACGGGGAGCTCCGTGGCCTTGGTGACCTGGGGGAACCCGGTGGGGAAGGTGTCGCACGGAAGGTCGTCGTCGAGCGGTCCCGGCCCGGCGGGTGCGGGGATTACGCCACCAATGTCGCCCTGCAGATCGCCCGTGCCGCCGGGCGTTCGCCCCGCCAGGTGGCCGAAGTGCTGTCCCCGCGGCTCGCCGGGGAACCCGGCATCGCGGCCATCGACATCACCGGGCCCGGATTTCTCAACATCACCCTCGACCCGGGCCAGGGCGGGCGTGGTGAGGGTGGTGAAGGCGGGCAGGGGAGCAGCGCCGCCGCCGAACTCGTACACGACGTACTCACCCGCGGCGCCCGCTACGGACACGCCCGCCCCGGCTCCCGCGGCCCCCACCAGCTCCACTTCCCCCGCGAAGTCCGCGCCGCCGTCCTCGCCGACTCCCTCCGCCGCATCCTCGTCGCCCGGGGCGCCCTCGTGCGCAGCACCTGCGAGGAGGCCCCCGACGCCGCGTGGGCCGCCGGCCTCGGCGTGCGGGTCGACGCGCACGGGACGCCCCCCGTTCCGCTCAAGACCCTCCGGCCCGTCCCCGCCCCGGCGGACCCCGTCTTCCTCGGCCGTGACGCCGCCCGCTGGGCCCTCCTCAGCCCCGCCGCCCACGACCGGCCCCGCATCAGCGAAGAGCACCTGGTCCAGCGCGCGAGCAACCCCCTCTTCCGCGTGCGGTACGCCCATTCCCGCACCCGCGCCCTCACCCGCAACGCCGCCGCCCTCGGCTTCACCCGTACGGCCGGGGACATAGCCGGGGACACGACAGGGGCGGCGCGTGACCTTCTCGACGCCCTCGACGCCCACCCCCGCGTCCTGGCCGCCGCCGCCGAGCACCAAGCACCCGACCGCCTTGCCCGGCACCTCGTCCACACCGCCGATGCCCTCCTCGCCTTCCAGCCCGCGGTCCTGCCGCTCGGCGACGAGAAACCCTCGGCCGCCCACCGCGCCCGGCTCGCGCTCGCCGAAGCCGCCGGGACGGTGCTCGCAGGCGGCCTGTCCCTGCTCGGCATCAGCGCACCCGAGTACGTGTGACACGTGAAGTCAGACGTGAATGAAGTGAGAGAGACGAACGCGACATGAGCCGTTCCGCACACCCCGCCGGGCCCCGCCACGCCGACGTACTGCCCGAAGGGCACTACACGGCCCCGGCCGCCGACCTGAACTCCCTCGACCCGAAGGTCTGGTCGCAGACCGTCGGCCGCACCGCCGACGGTGTCGTCACCGTCGGCGGGATCGAGGTGACCCGGCTCGCCGAGGAGTTCGGCACCCCCGCCTACTTCCTCGACGAGGCCGACTTCCGCGCCCGCTGCCACGCCTGGCGCGGCGCCTTCGGCTCCGACGCCGACGTCTTCTACGCCGGCAAGGCCTTCCTCTCGCGCGCCGTCGTCCGGTGGCTGCACGAGGAAGGGCTCAACCTCGACGTGTGCAGCGGCGGCGAGCTCGCCACCGCCCTCGCCGCCGGGATGCCCGCCGACCGCATCGCCTTCCACGGCAACAACAAGACCGAGGACGAGATCGAGCGGGCCGTCGCCGCCGGCGTCGGGCGCATCGTCCTGGACTCCTTCCAGGAGATCGTGCGCGTCGCGCACGTCGCCGACCGGCTCGGCGTCCGCCAGCGCGTGCAGATCCGCGTGACCGTCGGCGTCGAGGCCCACACCCATGAGTTCATCGCCACCGCCCACGAGGACCAGAAGTTCGGCATCGCCCTCGCCGGCGGCCAGGCCGCCGAGGCCGTACGCAGGGCCCTCAAGCTCGACGGGCTCGAACTCATCGGCGTACACAGCCACATCGGGTCGCAGATCTTCGACATGGCCGGGTTCGAGGTCTCCGCGCGGCGCGTCGTGCAGCTGCTCGCCGAGATCCGTGACGAGCACGGCGTCGAGCTCCCCGAGATCGACCTCGGCGGCGGCCTCGGCATCGCCTACACCTCCGAGGACGACCCCCGCGAGCCGCACGAGATCGCCAAGGCGCTCGGCGAGATCGTGACGCGCGAGTGCGAGGCCGCCAATCTCCGCACCCCCCGCATCTCCGTCGAGCCCGGCCGCGCCATCGTCGGCCCCACCGCCTTCACCCTCTACGAGGTCGGCACCGTCAAGCCGCTCGAAGGCCTGCGCACGTACGTCTCCGTCGACGGCGGCATGTCCGACAACATCCGTACCGCGCTCTACGACGCCGAGTACAGCGTCGCGCTCGTCTCGCGCGAGTCGGACGCCGAGCCCATGCTCGTCCGCGTCGTCGGCAAGCACTGCGAGAGCGGCGACATCGTGGTGAAGGACGCGTTCCTTCCGGCCGACCTCGCGCCCGGTGATCTCATCGCCGTGCCCGCGACCGGCGCGTACTGCCGCTCCATGGCGAGCAACTACAACCACGCCCTGCGTCCGCCGGTCGTCGCCGTGCGGGACGGACAGGCGCGGGTCATCGTCCGGCGCGAGACGGAGGAGGATCTCCTTCGCCTTGATGTCGGCTGAAGAAACAACTGAGGAAATGACGGCCGGGCAACGGCGTCTGGCAGAGTATCGGCCAGTGAAATAGATGTCTCACGATCCGGACCGTGGACGGAATCCGCGATCCGGTGGGCGAGACTGGTCCCACTGTAGATGTATGAGAAGTGAGGTCGGATGATGCGTACGCGTCCGCTGAAGGTGGCGCTGCTGGGCTGTGGGGTCGTCGGCTCAGAGGTGGCGCGCATCATGACGACGCACGCCGACGACCTCACGGCCCGGATCGGTGCCCCGGTGGAGCTCGCCGGGGTGGCCGTCCGCCGTCCGTCGAAGGTGCGGGACGGAATCGATCCCTCACTCGTCACCACGGACGCGACCGCGCTGGTCAAACGCGGCGACATTGATGTCGTGGTCGAGGTCATCGGCGGCATCGAGCCCGCGAGGACCCTCATCACCACCGCCTTCGAGCACGGCGCATCCGTCGTCTCGGCGAACAAGGCGCTCATCGCCCAGGACGGCGCCGCACTGCACGCCGCCGCCGGGGAGCACGGCCGCGACCTCTATTACGAGGCCGCCGTCGCCGGCGCGATCCCGCTGATCCGGCCGCTGCGCGAGTCCCTCGTCGGCGACAAGGTCAACCGCGTCCTCGGCATCGTGAACGGCACGACCAACTTCATCCTCGACGCCATGGACACCACCGGTGCCGGCTATCAGGAAGCCCTCGACGAGGCCACCGCGCTCGGCTATGCCGAGGCCGACCCGACCGCCGACGTCGAAGGCTTCGACGCCGCCGCCAAGGCCGCGATCCTGGCCGGCATCGCCTTCCACACGCGCGTACGTCTCGACGACGTCTACCGCGAGGGCATGACCGAGGTGACCGGCGCCGACTTCGCGTCCGCGAAGCGCATGGGCTGCACCATCAAGCTGCTCGCCATCTGCGAGCGGGCCGCCGACGGCGGGTCCGTCACCGCGCGCGTGCACCCCGCGATGATTCCGCTCAGTCATCCGCTGGCATCGGTCCGCGAGGCGTACAACGCCGTCTTCGTCGAGGCCGAGGCCGCCGGACAGCTGATGTTCTACGGCCCCGGCGCGGGCGGTTCGCCCACCGCGTCGGCGGTTCTCGGCGACCTCGTCGCCGTCTGCCGCAACAAGCTCGCCGAGGCCACCGGGCCCGGCGAATCCGCGTACACCCAGCTGCCCGTGAGCTCCATGGGCGAGGTCGTCACGCGCTACCACATCAGCCTCGACGTGGCCGACAAGCCGGGTGTCCTCGCCCAGGTCGCGACGGTCTTCGCCGAGCACGGCGTATCGATCGATACGGTCCGTCAGACGGGCAAGGACGGCGAGGCCTCCCTCGTCGTCGTCACCCACCGCGCGCCCGACGCCGCCCTCAGCGGCACCGTCGAGGCACTGCGGAATCTCGACACCGTGCGTGGTGTCGCCAGCATCATGCGGGTTGAAGGAGAGTAACCAGCAATGACCCACCAGTGGCGCGGAATCATCGAGGAGTACCGGGACCGTCTCCCCGTCTCCGACACGACGCCGGTCGTGACGCTCCGCGAGGGCGGCACGCCGCTCGTGCCCGCGCAGGTGCTCTCCGAGCGCACGGGCTGCGAGGTGCATCTCAAGGTCGAGGGTGCCAACCCGACCGGGTCCTTCAAGGACCGCGGCATGACGATGGCGATCACGAAGGCCAAGGAGGAGGGCGCCAAGGCGGTCATCTGCGCCTCCACCGGCAACACGTCGGCCTCGGCCGCCGCCTATGCCGTACGGGCGGGAATGGTCTGCGCGGTCCTCGTGCCGCAGGGCAAGATCGCGCTCGGCAAGATGGGCCAGGCGCTCGTCTACGGCTCGAAGATCCTCCAGGTCGACGGCAACTTCGACGACTGCCTGAACCTCGCCCGCGCCCTCTCCGAGAACTACCCGGTGGCGCTGGTCAATTCGGTGAACCCGTTCCGCATCGAGGGCCAGAAGACGGCCTCGTTCGAGATCGTGGACGCGCTCGGCGACGCCCCCGACATCCACGTCCTGCCGGTGGGCAACGCGGGCAACATCACGGCCTATTGGAAGGGCTACAAGGAGTACGCCGCCGACTCGATCTCGTCGCGTACCCCCCGGATGTGGGGCTTCCAGGCTTCCGGTTCCGCGCCCATCGTGCGCGGTGAGATCGTCAAGGACCCGTCGACCATCGCCACCGCGATTCGCATCGGCAACCCCGCGTCGTGGCAGCACGCCCTCGACGCGCGCGACGAGTCGGACGGCTTCATCGACGAGGTGACGGACCGTGAGATCCTGCGCGCCTACAAGCTGTTGGCGTCCCAGGAGGGTGTCTTCGTCGAGCCGGCGTCGGCCGCTTCCGTCGCCGGTCTGCTGAAGGCCGCCGAGCAGGGCAAGGTCGACAAGGGCCAGCGCATCGTCTGCACGGTGACCGGCAACGGCCTCAAGGACCCGGACTGGGCCGTCGCGGGCGCACCGCAGCCGGTCACGGTCCCGGTCGACTCGGCCGCCGCGGCCGAGCGTCTCGGTCTGGCATAACCTCCCCGGCCGGGGATAACCGCTGTAGTACGACGGGCATGACCGCCGCGGTGCGGCGGGCATAACCGTCTGGAAAACCCGCAACTCCGTACAGGGGGTGCACAGGGGGCTTACGACACGCATCGTGCGCCTCCTGTGCGCCCTATGTCGCCACAGAACCTTCCTTCGATAGGCTGTACCGAACCCGCCCCGCCGCATATGCCGCGGTGCTGCCGCAGAGCGGCCTTCGGGTAGTGCCTCATCACGTGGCAAGTCCTCAAAAGATCGCAGCTCAAGGAGAGTCATCGAGCGATGGCCGGTCCCGCGTTCCGCGCCGCCGCCGTCCGGGTGCGCGTCCCCGCCACCAGCGCCAACCTCGGCCCGGGCTTCGACGCCCTCGGCCTGTCGCTGGGTCTGTACGACGACGTCGTCGTGCGGGTGGCCGACTCCGGACTGAACATCGACATCGCAGGTGAGGGCAGCGACACGCTCCCGCGCGACGAGTCGCATCTGCTGGTCCGTTCCCTGCGCACCGCCTTCGACCTGCTCGGCGGACAGCCGCGCGGGCTCGAAATCGTCTGCGCCAACCGCATTCCGCACGGCCGGGGCCTCGGCTCCTCGTCCGCCGCCATCTGCGCGGGCATCGTCGCCGCGCGCGCCGTGACGATAGGCGGCGACGCCCGTCTGGACGACAACGCCCTGCTCGAACTCGCCACCGAGATCGAGGGCCACCCCGACAACGTGGCCGCCTGTCTGCTCGGCGGCTTCACGCTCTCCTGGATGGACGGGGGAGCGGCCAGGGCGATCAGGATGGACCCCGCCGAATCCATCGTTCCGGTGGTCTTCGTGCCGGGGAAGCCCGTACTCACCGAGACGGCGCGCGGACTGCTCCCGCGCACCGTCCCGCACGTCGACGCCGCCACCAACGCGGGCCGTGCCGCGCTGCTCGTAGAGGCCCTGACCAGGCGCCCCGAGCTGCTGCTTCCCGCGACCGAGGACCGGCTCCACCAGGAGTACCGCGCGCCCGCCATGCCGGAGAGCGCCGCCCTGGTGGAACGCCTGCGCGCGGACGGTGTCCCGGCGATGATCTCCGGTGCGGGGCCCACGGTCCTCGCGCTGGCCGATGAGAGTGCGGCGGACAAGGTCGCACGCCTCGCGGGCGAGGGCTGGGCGGCCAACCGTCTGGCGCTCGACGCGACCGGTGCGAGCGTGCTGCCGCTTGCGCCTTGACACCTGATAGCCGGATTTGGAGAGGGGGAATGTTTGTTGGATCCGGTAGTGTTAACCTCAAGTCTGCACCCGACCCCACCATGGCGAGGTGCTTCGTGTCCCCGTCCGGGACATCCATCCTTCCGGGAGCCTCCCAAACTGCTCTGTGCCCCGCACTGAGCGGTGCCGAGCACGCTCCGGAACCGGCGTGACCGAGCCGAGTGACACCGCACATCAGTGGCACCTCACCGGGACTCGCCATCACCAGTGAATTCTTCCGCCGCGCGTTGGCGGACCACCGCCCCGGCACGGTCCACACACCAAAGGACCTCCGGACAGCACAACCGGTCGCCGAGCCAGACAGGCCGACGTCCGCTCCAGGGAAGGACCCTTCGTGAGCGACACCACCGATCTGATGGGCGTGACTGCCGACACGCCCGCCACGGACGCCTCTGCGGCGCCTGCCACCGGTGCTTCGGCCGGGTCCCGGCGGCGCCGCGGCACCGGCCTCGATGGCATGGTGCTGGCGGAACTGCAACAGGTCGCATCCGGCCTCGGTATCAAGGGCACCGCGCGGATGCGCAAGAGCCAGCTGATCGAGGTCATCAAGGAGGCGCAGGCCGGAGGGGGTGCCTCCGCCAAGAGCGCCGCGCCCGCCGCGTCGTCCGCCGAGACGGAGACGAAGCCCAAGCGCCGCGCCACCTCGAAGGCCCGGACGGGTGAAGACAACGCGGCCACCGCCGCGAGCACGGAGAAGGCCGCCAAGGCGAGCAAGGCCGACAAGGCCGAGCCGGCCGCCGGCGCCAAGGCCGAAGAGGCCGCCCAGCAGCAGATCGACATCCCGGGCCAGCCCGCGGGTGCCGACAAGGGCGAGCGCCGCGGCCGTCGCCGTGCCACCGCCGACGCTGGCAGCCCTGAGACGGTCACCGCCGAGGCGAAGAACGAGTCGAAGAACGACGGCAAGGGCGACGCCAAGAACGACGCCAGGACGGACGCGCCGTCCGAGGCCAAGGGCGACGGCTCCGGCGACAACAACGCCGAGGGCCGCCGTGACCGCGGCCAGGGCCGCGACCGCCAGGGCCGTGGCCGGGACCGCGACCGCCGCGGCAACAAGGGCGACGACCAGCAGGGCGGCAACCGCCAGCAGGGCGGCCGCCAGGACCGCGAAGGCCGGCAGGACCGCGGCGACCGCCAGCAGCGGGACAACGGACCGCAGGACGACTTCGACGACGAGCAGGGTGGCCGCCGCGGCCGCCGCGGCCGTTACCGCGACCGCCGTGGCCGTCGTGGCCGCGACGAGTTCGGCGGCGCCAACGAGCCGCAGGTCGCCGACGACGACGTACTGATCCCCGTCGCGGGCATCCTCGACATCCTCGACAACTACGCGTTCATCCGTACGTCGGGATACCTCCCCGGCCCGAACGACGTGTACGTGTCGCTCGCCCAGGTCCGCAAGAACGGCCTGCGCAAGGGTGACCACGTCACCGGCGCCGTCCGCCAGCCCAAGGACGGCGAGCGCCGCGAGAAGTTCAACGCGCTCGTCCGCCTCGACTCGGCGAACGGCATGGCGGCTGAATCCGGGCGCGGGCGACCGGAGTTCAACAAGCTGACGCCCCTTTACCCGCAGGACCGGCTCCGTCTGGAGACCGACCCGGGCGTGCTCACCACCCGCATCATCGACCTCGTGTCGCCGATCGGTAAGGGCCAGCGCGGTCTGATCGTGGCTCCGCCGAAGACCGGCAAGACCATGATCATGCAGGCGGTCGCGAACGCGATCACCACGAACAGCCCCGAGTGCCACCTGATGGTCGTCCTGGTCGACGAGCGTCCGGAAGAGGTCACCGACATGCAGCGGTCGGTGAAGGGCGAGGTCATCTCCTCGACCTTCGACCGCCCGGCCGAGGACCACACCACGGTCGCCGAGCTGGCCATCGAGCGCGCCAAGCGTCTCGTCGAGCTGGGTCACGACGTGGTCGTGCTTCTCGACTCCATCACCCGTCTGGGCCGTGCGTACAACCTGGCGGCCCCGGCCTCCGGCCGCATCCTGTCCGGTGGTGTCGACTCGACCGCGCTCTACCCGCCGAAGCGCTTCTTCGGTGCGGCGCGCAACATCGAGGACGGCGGCTCGCTGACCATCCTCGCGACCGCGCTCGTCGACACCGGTTCGCGCATGGACGAGGTGATCTTCGAGGAGTTCAAGGGCACCGGCAACATGGAGCTCAAGCTCGACCGGAAGCTCTCCGACAAGCGCATCTTCCCGGCGGTGGACGTCGACGCGTCCTCCACCCGCAAGGAAGAGATCCTGCTCAACAGCGAAGAGCTCGCGATCGTCTGGAAGCTGCGCCGGGTGCTGCACGCGCTCGACTCGCAGCAGGCCATCGAGCTGCTTCTCGACAAGATGAAGCAGACGAAGTCGAACGCCGAGTTCCTCATGCAGATCGCGAAGACGACCCCGACGCCGGGCAACGGCAACGACTAGTCCTCGCGTACCACCACGCACACGAAGGGCCGCCCCCGTCATCCGACGGGGGCGGCCCTTCGTGCTTGACCCCGCGTGACCGCCGCTGAATGACCTTGGCCACATGCCTAAGAAATTCCTACAGTCACGGGCAGTAGCCCGGCGGAGGTAAAAACCGCAGGTGAGAAGCCGGGAAAGCGGGGCAGGAGTGCACGAGGAGTCACGAGCGTGCTCAAAGGCGCTCACAAAGCGCTGTGCAACCCTTCTTTCGGTTTCCACGTCTGACTAGTGAGTCTGACAAGTGACGCCACACCACGCCTGACCCTGAAAGCAGGGGGTACCCGACCCGGACGAGGACTGAGGAGCACATGACCGACGAGAGCGCACCCGCGGCGGATACGGCACCCAAGCGCTCCCGGGGCGGGGGCGGCCGGCGTCGCAAGCCGCGCGAGAAGCGCAGCAAGGTCCTCGTCGTCACCGCGTGGACCGCGGCATCGGTGGTCGTCCTCGGCGGCACGGGCCTCGGCTTCGTGTGGTTCAAGCTCAACGGCAACATCAAGGGCGTCGACATCAACCAGGCGCTCGGCACCGACCGCCCCGAGAACATCGACAACGGCTCGCAGGACATCCTCGTCCTCGGCTCCGACTCCCGCTCAGGCGACAACGCCAAGTACGGCAAGGACGAGGGCGCCGCCCGTTCCGACACGGCGATGATCGTGCACGTGAACAAGGGCCACAAGACGGCCAGCGTCGTCTCGATACCCCGCGACACCCTCATATCCCGCCCCGAGTGCGAGACGGACGAGGGCGAGAGCGACCCAGGCGGTCAGCGGCAGATGTTCAACACGGCGTACGAGGTCGGCGGCCCCGCCTGTGCTGTCAAGACCGTGGAGAAGATGTCCGGCATCCGGATGGACCACTACCTGGAAGTGGACTTCACGGGCTTCAAGAAGCTCATCAACACCCTCGGCGGCGTCGAGATCACCACCAAGAAGGCGATCAACGACAAGGACAGCCACCTGAACCTCAAGGCCGGCACGCACCAGCTCACCGGCGAGCAGGCCCTGGGCCTGGTCCGCACCCGGCACGGCGTCGGCGACGGCAGCGACCTCGGCCGCATCCAGCTCCAGCAGGCCTTCATCAAGGCCCTGATCAACCAGGTCAAGGACGTCGGCGTCTTCAGCAACCCGAAGAAGCTCTACGACCTGGCGAACGACGCGACCAGCGCCATCACCACCGACTCCGACCTGAACGACGTCAAGAGCCTCGCGGGCTTCGCCGGCGGCCTCAAGGGCATCGGCGCGGGCGACATGAAGATGGTGACGCTGCCCATCCAGTACGACCCCGCGGACCCCAACCGCGTCCTTCCCCTGGAGAAGGCCGACCAGCAGGTCTGGGACGCGCTCAAGGCCGACAAGCCGATCCCCAAGTCCGCCACCGAGAAGTCGGCCGGCGACAAGGGCGACGCGAGCGATGTGGTGAGCAGCAAGTAGGCGCCCGGGGAGCCCGCCGGGAATAGAACAGAACCCACCCCGGTTTGGGCAGATGCGACCGGTCCTGGCAGACTGGTACGTCGGCCCCGGTTCACGTACGAGCAATCCGCACGTACGACCCGGCGCCCTCCCGAAACTAGGAGACACCTTGAAGCGCGAAATCCACCCCGAGTACGTCGAGACCCAGGTCAGCTGCACCTGTGGCGCGTCGTTCACCACCCGCAGCACGATCTCCAGCGGCACCGTCCGTGCCGAGGTCTGCTCCGAGTGCCACCCGTTCTACACGGGCAAGCAGAAGATCCTCGACACCGGTGGCCGTGTGGCCCGCTTCGAGGCCCGCTTCGGCAAGGCCGCCGGCTCCGCCAACAAGTAGCGAGCCACAGCGCCGGTCTTCGGCCGCCCCCGGGAGGGGGCGGTTGGGACCGGCGCTTTGCCGTCTGACGCAAGCGCAGTGCAGAACTACGTCGCGTAGAACCTTCGCGTAGAAAGCTCAGGAGCCCCCGATGTTCGAGGCGGTCGAGGAACTGATCGGCGAGCACGCCGATCTGGAGACAAAGCTCGCGGACCCTTCGGTCCACGCCGACCAGGCCAACGCGCGCAAGCTCAACAAGCGCTACGCCGAGCTCACCCCGATCGTCTCGACGTACCGCGCCTGGAAGCAGACCGGCGACGACATCGCGACGGCCCGTGAACTGGCCGCGGAGGACCCGGAGTTCGCCGCCGAGGTCAAGGACCTGGAGAAGCAGCGCGAGGAGACCACCGAGAAGCTGCGCCTCCTCCTGGTGCCCCGCGACCCCAGCGACGACAAGGACGTCATCCTCGAGGTCAAGGCGGGCGCGGGCGGCGACGAGTCGGCGCTCTTCGCCGGCGACCTCCTTCGCATGTACCTGCGGTACGCGGAGCGCGTCGGCTGGAAGACCGAGATCATCGACGCCACCGAGTCCGAGCTCGGCGGCTACAAGGACGTCCAGGTCGCCGTGAAGACCAAGGGCGGCCAGGGTGCGACCGAGCCCGGCCAGGGCGTCTGGGCGCGCCTGAAGTACGAGGGCGGCGTGCACCGCGTGCAGCGCGTGCCCTCGACCGAGTCGCAGGGCCGGATCCACACCTCCGCGGCCGGTGTCCTGGTGACGCCCGAGGCCGAGGAGGTCGACGTGGAGATCCACGCCAACGACCTGCGCATCGACGTCTACCGCTCCTCGGGCCCCGGCGGCCAGTCGGTCAACACCACCGACTCCGCGGTGCGCATCACGCACCTGCCCACCGGCGTCGTCGCCTCCTGCCAGAACGAGAAGAGCCAGCTCCAGAACAAGGAGCAGGCGATGCGTATCCTGCGCTCCAGGCTCCTTGCCGCGGCTCAGGAGGAAGCGGAGAAGGAGGCGGCGGACGCCCGTCGCAGCCAGGTCCGCACCGTCGACCGCTCCGAGAAGATCCGTACGTACAACTTCCCGGAAAACCGGATCTCGGACCACCGCGTCGGCTTCAAGGCGTACAACTTGGACCAGGTGCTCGACGGAGACCTCGACGCGGTCATCCAGGCCTGCGTCGACGCGGACTCCGCAGCCAAGCTCGCGGCAGCCTGAGCCACGACCGCACCCGCCCATCGCTCAGCACAGCCCCGGAGGACCAGCGTGAACCTGCTGCTCGCGGAAGTGGCCCAGGCCACCCAGCGGCTGGCCGACGCCGGCGTGCCCTCGCCGCGCAACGACGCGGAGGAGCTTGCCGCCTTCGTGCACGGCGTGAAGCGGGGCGAGCTGCACTCCGTCAAGGACTCGGACTTCGACGCCCGGTACTGGGAGACGATCGCGCGCCGCGAGGCACGCGAACCGCTCCAGCACATCACCGGGCGCGCGTTCTTCCGCTACCTCGAACTTCAGGTCGGGCCCGGCGTCTTCGTGCCGCGGCCCGAGACCGAGTCGGTCGTCGGGTGGGCCATAGACGCCGTGCGCGCGATGGACGTCGTCGAACCCCTCATCGTCGATCTCTGTACGGGTTCCGGGGCCATTGCCCTGGCCATGGCCCAGGAGGTCCCGCGCTCGCGTGTGCACGCCGTGGAGCTCTCCGACGACGCCTTGCAGTGGACCCGCAAGAACGTCGAGGGGTCCAGGGTCCAGCTGTCCAAGGGTGACGCGCGCGACGCCTTGCCGGAGCTCGACGGCCAGGTCGACCTCCTCATCTCGAACCCGCCGTACATCCCGCTCACCGAGTGGGAGTACGTGGCTCCCGAGGCCCGCGACTACGACCCGGAGCTCTCGCTCTTCTCCGGCGAGGACGGTCTCGACCTGATCCGCGGCATCGAGCGCACCGCACACCGCCTCCTGCGGCCCGGCGGTGTCGTCGTCATCGAGCACGCCGACACCCAGGGCGGCCAGGTGCCGTGGATCTTCACCGAGGAGCGGGGCTGGGCCGACGCGGCCGACCACCCCGACCTCAACAACAGGCCGAGGTTCGCGACCGCCCGCAAGGCGATGCCGTGAGCACACCCACTTCAAGCCAGCAGTACGTGTACGAGGAGGCCCGCTGATGGCACGGCGATACGACACCAACGACGCGACCGACCGGACGACCGGTCTGCGCGAGGCCGCGTCGGCCGTCCGCCGTGGCGAGCTGGTCGTGCTGCCCACCGACACCGTCTACGGCATCGGCGCCGACGCCTTCACACCGGAGGCGTGTGCCGATCTCCTCGACGCCAAGGGCCGCGGCCGCAACATGCCCACGCCCGTCCTCATCGGCTCCCCGAACACCCTGCACGGCCTGGTCACCGACTTCTCCGAGTCGGCCTGGGAGCTCGTCGACGCCTTCTGGCCCGGCGCGCTGACCCTGGTCGCCAAGCAGCAGCCCTCGCTCCAGTGGGACCTCGGGGACACCCGCGGGACCGTCGCGATCCGGATGCCGCTGCACCCCGTGGCCATCGAGCTGCTCACCGAGGTCGGCCCGATGGCCGTCTCGTCGGCGAACCTCACGGGACACCCGGCCCCGGAGGACTGCGACGCCGCGCAGGAGATGCTGGGCGACTCCGTCTCCGTGTACCTGGACGGCGGCAGGACGCCGGGCATCGTCCCCTCGTCGATCGTGGACGTCACCGGAAAGGTGCCGGTACTGCTGCGCGCGGGCGCCCTGGACGCCGAGGAGCTCCGCAAGGTGGTACCCGACCTCGAGGTGGCGAATTGACAGCCCCTGAGACGGGGCGTGGCATAGCGGCTTATCCCGATTCGTTCCGCATCCTCCACGTCAGCACCGGCAATGTGTGCCGCTCGCCGATCACCGAGCGGCTGACCAGGCATGCCCTGGCGGACCGCCTGGGTGATCCCTTCACCGGCGGCCTGATCGTGGAGAGCGCGGGCACCTGGGGGCACGAGGGCGCCCCCATGGAGACCAACGCGGAGGCCGTGCTCGCGGACTTCGGCGCGGACGCCTCCGGCTTCAAAGGACGCGAGCTTCTCGACGAGCACGTCATCCGCGCGGACCTCGTCCTGACGGCGACCAGGGACCACCGGGCGCAGGTCATCTCGATGGGCCACTCGGCGGGCCTGCGCACCTTCACGCTCAAGGAGTTCACGCGCCTTGTGCGGGCCATAGACCCGGCGACCCTGCCCGACCCCGACGGAGGCGTCGTCGAGCGGGCCAGGGCCCTGGTACGGGCCGCTGCGGCACTGCGTGGCTGGCTCCTGGCGCCCACCGCGGAGGCGGACGAGGTGTACGACCCCTACGGCGCCCCGCTGCCCTTCTTCCGCTCGGTGGGCGACGAGATCAGCGAGGCGCTCGATCCCGTGGTGACGGCGCTGACGGGCGTACCGGCCAAGGCGTAGAGCGGGGGCGGTCCCGACACCGCGCGGGCACGGTGTGGCGGGCCTACATTGGAGGGACCCTCACCCCTCGCGAGGCCCGGAGCCCAACATGCCGGTCGGCACCGCACCCACCGCCGCCTCGACGGCGCCCGCTGACTTCGCCGCGCTCCGCGGAGCGGACCCCCAGATGGCGGAGATCCTCCTCGCCGAGCAGGAACGCCAGGCCTCCTGCCTCCAGCTCATCGCCGCCGAGAACTTCTCCTCGCCCGCGGTGCTCGCGGCCCTGGGCTCCCCGCTCGCCAACAAGTACGCCGAGGGCTACCCCGGCGCCCGCCACCACGGGGGCTGCGAGCTCGTGGACGTCGCCGAGCGCATCGCCGTCGACCGCGCCAAGGCGCTCTTCGGCGCCGAGCACGCCAATGTGCAGCCGCACTCCGGCTCCTCCGCGGTCCTCGCCGCGTACGCCGCCCTGCTGCGCCCCGGCGACACCGTCCTGGCCATGGGCCTGCCGTACGGCGGCCACCTCACGCACGGCTCGCCGGCGAACTTCTCGGGGCGCTGGTTCGACTTCGTGGGCTACGGCGTGGACGCGGACAGCGGCCTCATCGACTACGACCAGGTCAGGACGCTCGCCCGTACGCACCGGCCCAAGGCGATCGTCTGCGGCTCCATCGCCTACCCCCGGCACATCGACTACGCGGCCTTCCGCGACATCGCCGACGACGTCGGCGCCTACCTCATCGCCGACGCGGCCCACCCGATCGGCCTGATCGCCGGGGGAGCGGCGCCCAGCCCCGTGCCGTACGCCGACGTGGTGTGCGCCACGACCCACAAGGTGCTCCGCGGCCCGCGCGGCGGTCTGATCCTGTGCGGGGACGGGCTGGCCTCCCGTATCGACCGTGCGGTGTTCCCCTTCACACAGGGCGGTGCGCAGATGCACACGATCGCGGCGAAGGCCGTCGCGTTCGGCGAGGCGGAGACCCCGGCCTTCACCGCGTACGCCCATCAGGTCGTCGCCAATGCCCGCATCCTGGCCCAGTCGCTCGCCGCGGCGGGCTGCGCGATCACCACCGGCGGCACCGACACCCACCTGATCCTCGCCGACCCGGCGCCGCTCGGCACCGACGCGCACACCGCCCGCGGCAGGCTCGCCGCCTGCGGACTCGTCCTGGACACCTGCGCCCTGCCGTACGCCGACGGCCGCGGCCTGCGCCTCGGCACGGCGGCCGTGACCACGCAGGGCATGGGGGAGGCGGAGATGGTGCGCGTCGCCGCGCTCTTCGCCGCTGCGGTGAGTGACCCATCCGATGGCGCGGCGGACTCGAAAGTAAGAGAAGAAGTGCGTGAACTCGTGGGCAGATTTCCGCCGTATCCGGCCTAGGCCGGGGTAGCTGCGTCGGAGGAAGGCGCGTACTCGTGCAACCATCGTCGCTACCCGGAAGTCCCCAACCGTATGCACGCAGAGCTAGGGTGTGGGGCTGAGATGGCCAGCGATACCTGTGGGGAAGCCCGTGCGTGAATACCTGCTGACGCTCTGCATCACGGCCGCGGTGACTTACTTGCTGACCGGCCCGGTGCGGAAGTTCGCGATCGTGGCCGGCGCAATGCCGGAGATCCGCGCGCGCGACGTGCACCGGGAGCCCACGCCCCGGCTCGGCGGGATCGCGATGTTCTTCGGGCTCTGCGCCGGTCTGCTCGTCGCCGACCACCTGCCCAATCTGAGTGATCTCTTCGAGCGCTCCAACGAGCCGCGCGCGCTGCTCTCCGGTGCCGCGCTGATCTGGCTGATCGGCGTCCTGGACGACAAGTTCGAGATCGACGCCCTGATCAAGCTGGGCGGCCAGATGATCGCGGCGGGCGTCATGGTCCTCCAGGGCCTGACGATCCTGTGGATCCCGGTGCCCGGCTACGGCATGGTCCTCCTGGACCAGGGCCAGGGCACGCTCCTGACGGTCGCGCTCGTCGTCATCACCATCAACGCGGTGAACTTCGTGGACGGCCTCGACGGCCTGGCCGCGGGCATGGTGTGCATCGCCGCTGCGGCGTTCTTCCTGTACGCCTACCGCCTCTGGTACGGCTACGGCATCGAGGCCGCGGCCCCCGCGACGCTCTTCGCCGCGATCCTGATCGGCATGTGCCTGGGCTTCCTGCCGCACAACATCCATCCCGCCCGGATCTTCATGGGGGACTCGGGCTCGATGCTGATCGGCCTGGTCCTCGCTGCGGGTGCGATCTCCGCCACGGGGCAGATCGACGGCGACGCCCTGAAGCTGAACTTCGGCGGCACCCGCGATGCCACGCACGCGATGCTCCCGGTCTTCATTCCGCTCCTGATGCCGCTGACGATCATCGCCATCCCGTTCGCCGACCTGGTCCTCGCGATCGTCCGGCGTACGTGGAACGGCAAGTCGCCGTTCGCCGCCGACCGGGGCCACCTCCACCACCGCCTCCTGGAGATCGGCCACTCCCACAGCCGCGCGGTGCTGATCATGTACTTCTGGTCGGCGCTCATCGGCTTCGGCACGGTCGCCTACTCGGTGCACTCGGCCAGCATGTGGATCCTGTTCGCGATCGTCGCGCTGAGCGCGGTGGGCCTGGTGCTGCTCCTGCTGCCGCGGTACACCCCGCACGTCCCGCACTGGGCCGAGTCCTTCGTCCCGCCGCGCTACCGGCGGCGCAGGGGCGCCTCCGCGGACGCCTCCGCGGCCGACGGGGCGGATGCGGCGGACGAGCCGGACGATGCGGGTGCCGCGACGGACGAACGTCCTCCGGTCGGCACAGACGTCAACGGAGCGACGGCCGTTGGCACCCGCTCGCGCTTCGAGGATCGGCGCAAGGCCGGTTCGTCGAGCTGACAGTGGGCGGCAAACTTGCCCATTACCAGACAAGTTGCCTCGCTGAGTGCACAGACGCGCGGATTAACTCTCATGTGTGACAGCGAGCACACCTACCAGGTAAAGACCTCATCAAATAGTTTGTGATACCGTTCACGAAACCAGGGGATAGAGCCGAAGGACCGTAGTGCGACGGTCTATTGGCCCGAGGGACACTCTCGACCCCGGACTACGCTCGTCCATGACGACACCCTGCCCCCATCAGTAAGCGGAGCGCCGCCATGCCGTCTCAAGACACCCGAACTCTCCTTCAGTCCGCCGTACCCACTGCTGCCGTCGGCGTGATCGCCGCTGTGGTCAGCGGTGTGGTCGCGGGCGGCAAGGGAGCACTCGGGGCGGTCGTCGGCACGTTGGTGGTCATCGCCTTCATGGGGCTCGGGATGTTCGCGCTGCAGCGAACGGCGAAGGCACTTCCGCATCTGTTCCAGATGATGGGATTGGTGCTCTACGTCGTTCAGCTTTTGCTGCTTCTCGTCTTCGTGGCCCTGTTCAAGGACACCACGCTGTTCAACCCCAAGGCTTTCGCCGTGGGCCTCGTAGTTGCGACCGTCGTATGGATGGCGTCGCAGGCGCGCGCGTTCATGAAGGCCAAGATTCTTTACGTTGACCCCGACTCCGAGCAGAGCGACAAGCCGGAGAAGTCGGGGTCCTCGACGTGAAGGGTAGGGGCGGGATAAATGGCCGTTCGAGATGCTGCTATCGTCCGGTGCCAACTGCGGCACTGCTGGCGCGGGCATCTGAGCTGACGCCTGCACGATCGCGAGGCTCAATGCCTGAACGCCGCGCCCACATCCGAAACACCAGTCTGGTGCCGAATCGCGGCTGCGCGCCGCGCCGACACGACAACGAGGTTGCCGTACCTATGCGTCACGCCGAAGGAGCCCGCGGTGAGTGCTGACCAAACTGAGCTCGCCTTTGAATGGAGCTGTCGGATCATGTCCGACGGATGCGGCTTCCCGGCTCCAGGCCTGCACTCGTTCCTCTTCAAGCCGATCGCGACGGTCGGCGGGTTCGAGTTCAACAAGGTCATGCTGCTCGCCCTGCTGACGACCCTCGTCGTGGTCAGTTTCTTCTATCTGGCGTTCGGCAAGGCCAAGGTCGTCCCGGGCAAGCTGCAGATGATCGGTGAGGCCGGCTACGACTTCGTACGCCGCGGCATCGTCTACGAGACGATGGGCAAGAAGGAGGGCGAGAAGTACGTCCCCCTGATGGTCTCGATGTTCTTCTTCATCTGGATCATGAACATCTGGTCCGTGATCCCGCTGACCCAGTTCCCGGTTTCTTCGGTCTTCGCGTACCCGGTTGTGCTCGCCGCGATCGTCTACTTCATCTGGGTGCCCCTGACCTTCAAGCGTCACGGGTTCGTCGGCGGCTGGAAGAACATCACCGGCTACGACAACTCGCTGGGCCCGATCAAGTGGCTCGTGGCGTTCATCGAGTTCTTCTCGAACCTGATCGTCCGGCCCTTCACGCACTCGGTGCGACTCTTCGCCAACATGTTCGCCGGTCACCTGATGCTGGTGATGTTCACCGTCGCCTCCTGGTACCTGCTGAACAGCTTCATGATCCCGGCGGCCGGTGTCTCCTTCGTGATGACGATCGCCATGATCCTCTTCGAGCTTTTCGTCCAGGCGGTCCAGGCGTACGTCTTCGTGCTCCTCTCCGCCACCTACATTCAGGGCGCCATCGCCGAGCACCACTGAGCAAGGCCCGGCTCTCAAGCCCCCAAGATCGCCCGGTGGCCAACCCCCACCGGTCCATGAAAGAGAAGGAAGTAACGGCATGTCCGCGACCCTCGAACTCGCCGCAGGCGTCTCCGGCTCCCTCGGTTCCATCGGCTACGGCCTCGCCGCGATCGGCCCCGGCATCGGCGTCGGCATCGTTTTCGGTAAGGGCACCGAGGCCCTGGCCCGTCAGCCCGAAGCTGCCGGCCTGATCCGTTCCAACCAGATCCTTGGTTTCGCCTTCTGTGAGGCGCTTGCCCTCATCGGCATCGTCATGCCGTTCGTGTTCGGTAAGTAATCACTGCTTACTGACACTTTTCGACGAAAGGCACTGATGTGATCGCCAACCTGGTTCAGCTGGCGGCCGAGGAAGAGCAGAACCCGCTCATCCCGCCGGGGCCTGAGCTGCTCGTCGGCGCACTGGCCTTCGCTGTCGTCTTCTTCTTCTTCTGGAAGAAGCTCCTCCCGAACATCAACAAGGTTCTGGACGAGCGTCGCGAGTCGATCGAAGGCGGCATCGAGAAGGCTGAGGCCGCTCAGACCGAGGCCCAGAGCGTGCTCGAGCAGTACAAGGCTCAGCTCGCCGAGGCCCGGCACGAGGCCGCGCGTCTGCGCCAGGAGGCGCAGGAGCAGGGCGCCCAGCTCATCGCCGAGATGCGCGCCGAAGGCCAGCGTCAGCGCGAGGAGATCGTGGCCGCAGGCCACGCTCAGCTCGCCGCCGACCGCAAGGCCGCCGCGCAGTCGCTGCGTCAGGACGTGGGCCAGCTGGCCACCGACCTGGCCGGCAAGCTCGTCGGCGAGTCCCTCGAGGACTCCGCCCGGCAGAGCCGCACCATCGACCGTTTCCTCGACGAGCTCGAGGAGAAGGCCGAGGCAACTCGATGACAGCGCACGGAGCCAGCCGCGAGGCCCTCGCGGCCGCGCGCGAGCGTCTCGACGCGCTGATCGACAACACCTCGGTGGACGTGCGGCGGCTCGCCGACGAGCTCGCCTCGGTCACCGCGCTGTTCAACCGCGAGGTCTCGCTGCGCCGGGTCCTGACCGACCCGTCGCAGTCCGGTGAGGCCAAGGCCGAGCTCGCCGGGCGGCTGCTCGGCGGGCAGGTGGGCGGCGAGAGTGCCGACCTGGTGGCCGGCCTGGTCCGCTCGCGCTGGTCGCAGTCGCGTGACCTGGTGGACGCCCTGGAGGAGCTCACCAACCTCGCCGACCTGTCCGGTGCGCAGAAGTCCGGCGCCCTGGACGACGTCGAGGACGAGCTGTTCCGGTTCGGCCGGATCGTCTCCTCGAACACCGGGCTCCGGTCCGCGCTGACCGACCGCGCCGCCTCGGGTGCGGCCAAGGGCGAGCTGCTGCGCAGCCTGCTCGGTGGCCGGGCCAATGAGGTCACGGAGCGGCTCGTCGAGCGCCTTGTGACCGCGCCCCGTGGACGTAGCCTGGAAGGTGGACTCGAGTCCCTTTCCAAGCTGGCCGCGGACCGCAGGGACCGCATGGTCGCCGTCGTCACTTCGGCTGTTCCCCTCACGGACCAGCAGAAGCAGCGCCTCGGCGCCGTCCTGGCGAAGGTCTACGGCCGCCAGATGCACCTGAACCTCGACGTGGACCCCGCGGTCCTCGGCGGGATCACGGTGCAGGTCGGTGACGAGATCATCAACGGCAGCATCGCGGACCGACTCGAGGACGCGCACCGCCGCATGGCGAGCTAGTACTCACGCAAAACGTTGTAATTACGGCCCTAGTTGGGCCGTGCAGAGGATTCACCTCTTACTTGGGGGGAGTCCCCAGACCCCCAAAGTGAAACTTCGGGCCCAACAAGGAGAGCAGGGAACCCAGATGGCGGAGCTCACGATCCGGCCGGAGGAGATCCGGGACGCACTGGAGAACTTTGTCCAGGCGTACAAGCCGGACGCGGCCTCGCGCGAGGAGGTCGGTTCGGTCAGCGTTGCCGGTGACGGCATCGCGAAGGTCGAGGGCCTCCCCTCGGCCATGGCCAACGAGCTGCTGAAGTTCGAGGACGGCACCCTCGGTCTCGCCCTCAACCTTGAGGAGCGCGAGATCGGCGCCGTCGTCCTCGGCGAGTTCAGCGGCATCGAAGAGGGCCAGCCGGTCACCCGTACCGGCGAGGTCCTTTCGGTCGCGGTCGGCGAGGGCTACCTCGGCCGCGTCGTCGACCCGCTCGGCGCCCCGATCGACGGCCTCGGCGAGATCGAGACGTCCGGACGCCGCGCCCTCGAGCTGCAGGCCCCCACGGTCATGGACCGCAAGTCGGTGCACGAGCCGATGGAGACCGGCTACAAGGCCGTCGACGCCATGACCCCGATCGGCCGTGGCCAGCGTCAGCTGATCATCGGCGACCGCCAGACGGGCAAGACCGCCCTGGCCGTCGACACGATCATCAACCAGCGCGACAACTGGCGCTCGGGCGACGTGAACAAGCAGGTGCGCTGCATCTACGTCGCCGTCGGTCAGAAGGGCTCCACCATCGCCTCCGTGCGCGGTGCCCTCGAAGAGGCCGGTGCGCTGGAGTACACGACCATCGTCGCCGCCCCGGCGTCCGACCCGGCGGGCTTCAAGTACCTGGCCCCCTACACCGGTTCGGCCATCGGCCAGCAGTGGATGTACGAGGGCAAGCACGTCCTCATCATCTTCGACGACCTCTCGAAGCAGGCCGACGCCTACCGCGCCGTGTCCCTGCTGCTCCGCCGCCCGCCGGGGCGCGAGGCCTACCCGGGTGACGTCTTCTACCTGCACTCGCGTCTGCTCGAGCGCTGCGCGAAGCTCTCGGACGAGATGGGCAAGGGCTCGATGACGGGTCTCCCGATCGTCGAGACCAAGGCGAACGACGTGTCGGCGTTCATTCCGACCAACGTCATCTCCATCACCGACGGCCAGTGCTTCCTGGAGTCCGACCTGTTCAACGCCGGTCAGCGTCCGGCCCTGAACGTCGGTATCTCGGTCTCCCGTGTCGGTGGCTCCGCCCAGCACAAGGCGATCCGCCAGGTCTCCGGCCGTCTGCGCGTGGACCTCGCCCAGTACCGCGAGCTTGAGGCGTTCGCCGCCTTCGGTTCCGACCTGGACGCCGCGTCGAAGGCCTCCCTCGAGCGCGGTCAGCGCATGGTCGAGCTGCTCAAGCAGGCTCAGTACCAGCCGATGGCCACCGAGGACCAGGTCATCTCCATCTGGGCCGGCACCACGGGCCGCATGGACGAGGTCCCGGTCGTCGACATCCGGCGCTTCGAGCGTGAGCTGCTCGAGTACCTGCACCGCAAGGAGCAGGGCCTGATGACCTCCATCAAGGAGGGCGGCAAGATGTCCGACGACACGATCACGGCCATCGCCGACGCCGTCGCCGAGTTCAAGAAGCAGTTCGAGACCTCGGACGGCAAGCTGCTCGGCGAGGACGCTCCGGCTGCCGTCGACGCGTCCAAGTGACGACGGAAGGGACCTGACTCATGGGAGCCCAGCTCCGGGTCTACAAGCGTCGCATCAAATCCGTCACCGCGACCAAGAAGATCACCAAGGCGATGGAGATGATCGCCGCCTCGCGTGTCGTCAAGGCACAGCGCAAGGTGACCGCCTCCACTCCGTACGCGACCGAGCTGACCCGCGCGGTCACCGCGGTGGCGGTGGGTGCGAACGACAAGCACCCGCTGACCACCGAGGCCGAGACTCCGACCCGGGCCGCTGTTCTGCTCCTTTCGAGCGACCGCGGTCTGGCCGGCGCCTTCAACTCCAACGCCATCAAGGGTGCGGAGAAGCTCACGGAGAAGTTGCGGGGCGAGGGCAAGGAGGTCGACACGTACATCGTCGGCCGCCGTGGCATCGCGCACTACAACTTCCGTGAGCGGAAGATCTCCGGGCAGTGGACGGGCTTCACCGATGCCCCTTCCTACGCGGACGCCAAGGAGATCGCCGCACCCCTGATCGAGGCCATCGAGAAGGACACGGCCGAGGGCGGCGTGGATGAACTCCACATCGTCTACACCGAGTTCATCTCGATGATGACGCAGGAAGCGACCGGTTCCCGGCTGCTCCCGCTGAGCCTCGACAAGGTCGCGGAGGAGGCGGGCCAGAGTGACGAGGCCCGTCCGCTGTACGACTTCGAGCCGTCGGCGGAGGACGTCCTCGACGCCCTGCTGCCGCGCTACGTCGAGAGCCGTATCTACAACGCGCTGCTCCAGTCGGCTGCTTCCAAGCACGCCGCCACGCGCCGCGCGATGAAGTCGGCGACCGACAACGCGGGTGACCTGATCAACGCTCTCACCCGTTCTGCCAACGCGGCCCGCCAGGCCGAAATCACCCAGGAAATCAGCGAGATCGTCGGTGGCTCCAGTGCCCTGGCCGACGCTTCCGCGGGGAGTGACAAGTAATGACGACCACTGTTGATACGGCCGTTGCCACGGGCCGCGTCGCCCGGGTGATCGGCCCGGTCGTCGACGTGGAGTTCCCCGTCGACGCGATGCCGGACATCTACAACGCGCTTCACGTCGAGGTGGCCGACCCGGCCAAGGACGGCGAGAAGAAGACGCTGACGCTCGAGGTTGCCCAGCACCTCGGCGACGGCATCATCCGCGCCATCTCGATGCAGCCCACCGACGGTCTGGTCCGCCAGGCCGCGGTGACCGACACGGGCACGGGCATCACCGTCCCCGTCGGTGACATCACCAAGGGCAAGGTGTTCAACACCCTCGGCGCCATCCTGAACGAGCCGGAGGCCGAGGCTCAGGTCACCGAGCGCTGGCCGATCCACCGCAAGGCCCCGGCCTTCGACCAGCTCGAGTCCAAGACCGAGATGTTCGAGACCGGCCTGAAGGTCGTCGACCTTCTCACCCCGTACGTCAAGGGTGGAAAGATCGGTCTGTTCGGTGGAGCGGGCGTCGGCAAGACCGTCCTCATCCAGGAAATGATCATGCGTGTGGCCAAGCTGCACGAGGGCGTTTCCGTGTTCGCCGGTGTCGGCGAGCGCACGCGTGAGGGCAACGACCTCATCGACGAGATGGAAGAGTCGGGCGTTCTGGACAAGACCGCCCTGGTCTTCGGCCAGATGGACGAGCCGCCGGGCACGCGTCTGCGTGTCGCCCTGGCCGGTCTGACCATGGCGGAGTACTTCCGCGATGTGCAGAAGCAGGACGTGCTGTTCTTCATCGACAACATCTTCCGCTTCACGCAGGCCGGTTCCGAGGTCTCGACCCTGCTCGGCCGTATGCCCTCCGCGGTGGGTTACCAGCCGAACCTGGCCGACGAGATGGGCCTCCTCCAGGAGCGCATCACCTCGACGCGTGGTCACTCGATCACCTCGATGCAGGCGATCTACGTCCCCGCGGACGACCTGACCGACCCGGCCCCGGCCACGACCTTCGCGCACCTCGACGCGACGACCGTGTTGTCGCGTCCGATCTCGGAGAAGGGCATCTACCCGGCGGTGGACCCGCTGGACTCGACGTCCCGCATCCTGGACCCGCGCTACATCGCGCAGGACCACTACGACGCCGCCATGCGCGTCAAGGGAATTCTGCAGAAGTACAAGGACCTCCAGGACATCATCGCGATTCTCGGCATCGACGAGCTCAGCGAGGAGGACAAGCTGGTCGTCCAGCGTGCCCGCCGCGTCGAGCGCTTCCTGTCGCAGAACACCCACGCGGCCAAGCAGTTCACCGGTCTCGACGGTTCGGACGTGCCGCTCGACGAGTCGATCGCCGCGTTCAACGCGATCATCGACGGCGAGTACGACCACTTCCCCGAGCAGGCGTTCTTCATGTGCGGTGGCATCGAGGACCTCAAGGCGAAGGCCAAGGAGCTCGGCGTCTCCTGAGTCCGTGACTCACGGGAGGGGTGGGCGAGTCCCACCCCTCCTGAAACGCCCACTAGAATTTGACCCAACACCCGGCGAAGTCGTCGGGTGGTGACCCGAGGAGCCACCCTTGGCTGCTGAGCTGCATGTCGAGCTGGTCGCCGCGGACCGCAGTGTCTGGTCCGGCGAGGCCACCCTGGTCGTCGCGCGCACCACGTCCGGCGACATCGGCGTCATGCCCGGTCACCAGCCGCTGCTCGGTGTGCTGGAATCGGGCCCGGTGACCATTCGTACGAGTGACGGCAACACTGTCGTCGCTGCCGTCCACGGAGGATTCATCTCCTTCGCGGACAACAAGCTCTCACTGCTTGCTGAGATCGTCGAGCTGTCGGACGAGATCGATGTACAGCGTGCGGAGCGGGCGCTCGAGCGCGCGAAGTCGGAGGCCGACGCCTCCGCCGAGCGTCGCGCGGACGTCCGACTGCGGGCGGTTTCGTCGCGCTGAAACCCTGCGCGACGGCGTTGACGTGACTCAGCCGCGGCCAGGTCCGGAGTAATCCGGACCGGGTCGCGGCTGAGGCAGTGCGGGTGCAATTCTGTTGGTCCGTTTCGAAGAGGCGAGGAGGTCGGTGCCGATGATCCTCACTCTGCTCGTGTGCGGACTCGTGTTGGTCGTTCTGGTGTTGGTGGGGCTCTTCGTCTTCGGACTGCGGCGCCGGCTCATCCAGCGGTCCGGCGGCACCTTCGATTGCAGCCTGCGCTGGAACGCCCCGGAGAAGGGCGAGACCTCCGGCAAGGGCTGGGGGTACGGAGTCGCCCGCTACAACGGCGACCGGATCGAGTGGTACCGCGTCTTCTCGTACGCTCCCCGCCCGCGCCGGGTCCTGGAGCGTTCGGCCATCGAGGTCGTCGACCGGCGCGCGCCGGACGGCGAGGAGGAACTCGCACTGCTCTCCGACGCGATCGTCCTCGGCTGCCTGCACCGCGGCGTCCGCCTGGAGCTCGCGATGGGCGAGGACGCGCTCACGGGGTTCTTGGCTTGGCTGGAGGCGGCGCCTCCGGGCCAGCGAGTCAACGTGGCCTGAGCCCCGTAAGGGGCGCGGGGAACTGCGCGACCAGCCACATACGGTCCGCAGGTACAAAACATGAAGAAGCCGGGGAGAACAGGGGGCGTACCTGTTCTCCCCGGCTTCGTATTGGGGCGAGCTACTTCAGACCGTCATTAATGGCAGACACGAGCTCACCGTTCGTGGTGTCCCCGCTGAACTCCCAGAAGAACGCGCCTCCCAGGCCCTGCTGCTTCGACCAGGCCATCTTGCTCTTGACCGTCGCCGGGGTGTCGTACGACCACCAGTTGTTGCCGCAGTGGGCGTAGGCCGTGCCGGCGATGGTGCCGTTGGCGGGGCAGGAGTTCTTCAGGACCTTGTAGTCCTCGATGCCCGCCTCGTACGTGCCCTGCGCCGCGCCGGTCGCCGTGCCGCCCGGCTCCTTCTGGGTGACGCCGGTCCAGCCGCGGCCGTAGAAGCCGATGCCGAGCAGGAGCTTGGCGGCGGGAACGCCCTTCGCCTTCAGCTTCGAGATCGCGTCGGCGGAGTTGAAGCCCTCCTGCGGGATGCCGGAGTAGGAGGTGAGCGGGGAGTGCGGGGCCGTCGGGCCCTTGGCCGCCCACGCGCCGAAGAAGTCGTACGTCATGACGTTGAACCAGTCGGCGTACTGCGAGGCGCCGCCGTAGTCGGCCGCGTCGATCTTGCCGCCGTTGGAGCCGTCCGCGGTGATCGCGGCGGTGACCAGGGCGTCCTTGCCGAACTCGGAGCGGAACGCCTGCATCATGTTCTTCATCGATGCCGGGCCGCTGGTGTCACAGGTCAGGCCGCAGGCGTTGGGGTACTCCCAGTCCAGGTCGATGCCGTCGAAGACGTCGGCCCAGCGCGGGTCCTCCACCAGGTCGTGGCAGGACTTGGCGAAGGCCGCCGGGTTCTTCATCGCGTCGGTGAAGCCGCCGGACCAGGTCCAGCCGCCGAAGGACCACAGGACCTTGAGGTTCGGGTGCTTGGCCTTGAGCTTGCGCAGCTGGTTGAAGTTGCCGCGCAGGGGCTGGTCCCACGTGTCGGCCTTGCCGTCGACCGACTGGTCGGCGGTGTAGGCCTTGTCGTAGTCGGCGTAGGCGTCGCCGATGGTGCACTTGCCGCCCTGGACGTTGCCGAAGGCGTAGTTGATGTGCGTGATCTTGGAGGCGGAGGCCGAGGTGTCGATGTTCTTCACGTGGTAGTTGCGGCCGTAGACGCCCCACTGGGTGAAGTAGCCGAGCTTGACCTTGTCACCGGGGCCGGGGCCCGGGTCGGTGCCGCCGCCGGTCGTGTGTACCTTGACGGCGCCGGAGGCCGGTCCCGTCTGGTCGGCGGTGTCGCGGGCCTGGACCGTGTAGGAGTAGTCGGTGCCCGCGGTCAGGCCGCTGTCGGCGTACGAGGTTCCGGTGACCGTGGCGACCTTGGAGCCGTCGCGAAGGACGTCGTAGTTCTTGACGCCCTTGTCGTCGGTGGCCGCCTTCCAGGACAGTTTCACCGAGGTGTCCGTGATGTCGGACGCGGTGGGGGTGCCGGGTGCCGAGGGCTTCTCGTCGCCGGGGACGCTGCCGCCGTCACAGCTGGCGCCGTTGAGCGTGCAGTTGGAGGGGGAGCCGGGGCCCGAGCCGTTGAACCCGAAGGAGACCGAGGCGCCGGGGGCGAGCGTCCCGTTCCAGCCGAGGTTCTTGGCGGTCCAGTGGTTGCCGGAGTTGGTGACGGTGGCGTCCCAGGCGGAGGTCACCTTCGTGCCGGAGGGGAAGTCCCACTCGACGTTCCAGGAGCTTATGGAGGTGGTTCCGGTGTTCTTGACGGTCCACTTGCCTTCGAAGCCGCTGCCCCAGTCCTGGGTCTTGGCGTACGTGGCGGTGGCCGCGGGGGCGGCTTCCGGTGCTGCTTCGGCGCTGCCGCCGAGTGCGACCAGGGTGGCGAGCGGGAGCAGCAGGGTGGTGAGGCCTGCCACTGCTCTGTGTCTGAAGCGCAAGGTGTGCTCCTCGGGTAAGTCCGGGGGGTCATAGGGGTGGAACCCTGCGCCGCCCGTGAGCACCAGGAACACGTGGGGGGAGTGCTCACCGCAGTGCGGTGAGAATAGAAAGGTCTGGACCAGCGGTCAAGAGGTCTGAACCATTGGCCGGATTGCGCCGGTCCGGAACACCGGATCAGGCGTCACACACCCAACTCCTGCGCGAGCACCGCCGCTTGCACCCGGCTGCGCAGCTCCAGCTTGCCGAGCAGTCGGCTGACGTGGGTCTTCACCGTCGCCTCCGCCATGGTCAACCGGACCGCGATCTCGGCGTTCGAGAGACCTTCGCCGAGGCACGCGAGCACCTCGCGCTCGCGGCGGGTGAGGGTGTCGAGGATGGCGGGATCGGGGCCGTTCTCGCGGCGGACGGGCCGCACGGACTTCGGGGCCGCGAACTCGGCGATCAGGCGCCGGGTGACCGCCGGAGCGATCAGGCCCTCGCCGCGCCCGACCGTACGGACCGCCTCCAGGAGGTCCTTGGCCTCGGTGTTCTTCAGGAGGAACCCGGAGGCGCCCGCGCGCAGCGCCCCGAAGACGTACTCGTCGAGGTCGAAGGTGGTCAGGACGAGCACGTCCGAGAGCCCGTCGGCGACGACCTGCCGGGTCGCGGAGACCCCGTCGAGGCGCGGCATCTGGATGTCCATGAGCACCAGGTCCGGGCGGAGTTCACGGGCCAGCGCCACCGCCTGCTCGCCGTCCGACGCCTCGCCGACCACCTCGATGTCCGGCGCGCTGCGCAGGATCAGGACGAGACCCGCCCGTACGGCGGACTGGTCCTCGGCGACGAGCACGCGGATCATTCGGTCACTCCTTCATCGGCGGGGTCGAGGTCTGAGGGGTCGACGGGCAGGGTCGCGCGCACGATCCAGACCTTCCCGTCGTCGGTGGCGGCGCTGCTCTCGGGCCCCGAATCGAAGGTGCCGCCGAGCAGTTCGGTGCGCTCGCGCATGCCGACGAGGCCGGCTCCGGAGCCCGGCGCGCGAGGGCCGGACGGGGAGCCGTACGGGCTGGTCACGCCGACTTCGAAGGCGCGCCGCCGCTGGGTGAGCGTCACCGTCACCCGGCCGGGCGACGCGTGCTTGAGGGCGTTGGTCAGGGACTCCTGGATGATGCGGTACGCCGCGAGTTCGACCGGGGCGGGGAGCTTGGAGCTGTCCGCGGACCGGGTGTCGTCGAGGGTGACGTCCAGACCATTGGTACGTGCGTTGCCGATCAGGGCGCCGAGGCCGTCCAGGGTGGGGGAGGCCGTCGGCTCCCCGTCGTCGCTCGGGTCGCGGAGGATGCCGATGAGGCGGCGCATCTCGGCCAGGCCCTCGACGCTGTTCTCGCGGATGACGGTGAGGGCGTCGCGGGTGGTCTTCGGGTCGTCGAGGGAGAGCGCGGCGGTGGAGTGGATGGCGATCGCCGAGAGGTGGTTGGCGACCATGTCGTGCAGCTCGCGGGCCATCCGGGCGCGCTCGGCCGTGATGGCCTGCACGCGGTCCATCTCGGCGAGCAGCGCGGTCTGTTCGGCCCGCAGGCGTGCGGTGCCCGCGGCCTCGCGGTGGGTGCGGACGAGGACGCCGGTGGAGGCCGGACCGAAGGAGACCAGACCGGTGACGACGCCGATGAGGATCGCCTCCGGCTCCTTCCACCAGGCCAGCAAGCCGATCGTCACCGCCACCGTGATCAGTCCCGTGGTGACCGGGATGCGCCGGGCTGCGGCCGGAGTCCCGTAGACCACGGCCGCGTACATGATGTCCGTGAACATGATGACCGACGCGAGATTGCCGGCCGTGAACTGATCGGCGACCAGCGCGATCGTGGCGATGACCAGGGCGATCTGCGGTCTGCTCCTGCGCAGCAGCTCCAGACCCGCGAGGACGAAGAGCGGGATCAGCGCCCAGGTGCCGCCGAGCACCCGGTCCGTCTGCATGTGGAGCCCGAGCGCCCACCATGCGAGCCCGGCGAGCACGCTGCCCACGGCGATCCGTACGTCGACGAGGTGCGGGCGGGGGAGGGACAAGGCCATGTGTCCATCCAACACGGCGCGCCGGGACAGCGCGTGATCCCGGGGGAGGAACCGCGCGCTACATCGAAGGATGCAGTGTCACTTCGTCACTGGCGACGATGATCCGCGGCCGGTCCGAAGGGAGCCTGGAAAGGTGACCGAGAGGAGCGAACCGTGATCGTCACACTGATCATCATCTGCGAGGTCGGCTTCTGGGTGCTGCTGGCCGGCGGCCTCGCCCTGCGGTACGCGGCGAAGATGCCGCGCGCGGGCGTCGCGGTGCTGCTGTGCGAGCCGCTCCTGGAGGCCGTCCTCCTGGTCGTCACCGCGATCGACCTGAAGAACGGCGCGGAACCGGACTGGAAGCACGGCCTGGCCGCCGTCTACATCGGCTACTCCGTCGCACTCGGCCACTACACGATCAAGTGGGTGGACGTCCGCGTCGCCCACCGTTTCGCGGGCGGCCCGCCGCCGTCGACCCCCAAGTACGGGATGCCCCGCGCCGTCCACGAGTGGAAGATCGCCGCCCGCTGGGTCCTGGCCGCGCTGATCGCCATGGCGCTGCTGCAGGGAGCGGTCTGGTACGTCGGGGGCGACGGGGACACCGAGTCGCTGCGGATGTGGCAGCAGCGGATGCTGTGGGTGATCGGCATCAACGTGATCATCGCCGGGTCGTACACGCTGTTCCCGAAGAAGGCACCGGTGGCGGACGATCCCCGAAGGGGCGCGGGGAACGGCGCGACCAGCCACGAAATCCCCGCGGAAGACCGACCGGCAACCCAGCGGAGCGCCTAGCGCTCGCCGCCGGGCACCCACAGCACGTCTCCGACCTCCTTGTTGGCCGAACGGGCCAGGATGAAAAGGAGGTCGGAGAGCCGGTTCAGATAGGTCGCCGTCAGCGGATTCATCACCTCTCCGTGCACCTCGAAGGCCGCCCACGTGGACCGCTCGGCCCGTCGCACGACGGTGCACGCCTGGTGCAGCAGCGCCGCGCCCGGCGTGCCGCCCGGCAGGATGAAGCTGCGCAGTTTCTCCAGCTCGCCGTTGAAGCGGTCGCAGTCCGCCTCCAGCTTGTCGATGTAGAACTGCTCGACGCGCAGCGGCGGGTACTCCGGGTTCTCGGCGACCGGCGTCGAAAGGTCGGCGCCCACGTCGAAGAGGTCGTTCTGGACCCGGACCAGGACCTTCACGACCGCCTCGTCGAGCTGCCCGAGCGCGATCGCGGTGCCGATCACGGCGTTGGCCTCGTTGGCGTCGGCGTACGCCGAGATCCGCAGATCGGTCTTGGCGGTGCGGCTCATGTCACCGAGGGCGGTCGTGCCCTGGTCGCCGGTCCTGGTGTAGATGCGCGTCAGATTGACCATGGGCCCAGCCTAGTTACGCGCCCGCCCTGCGGAAGACACGTGTGCCGACCGTCACGGACCCGACGGTGAGCGCCGCCGCCGTCAGGATCCCGTACAGCATCGCCGTACCCGCGTACTCGCCCACGTAGGCGGCCCGCACCGCGTCCACCAGATAGCGGAACGGCATGAAGTGCGAGAGCACGTCGAGCCAGCCCGGCGCGAGCGCCATCGGCAGCATCAGGCCGGAGAGCAGCATCGAGGGCATGCTGACCGCGTTGATGACGGGACCGAACTCGTGCGGCTTGGAGACGAGCAGCGCGAGGGCGTACGAGAGGGACGCGAGGACGACCGTCAGGACCCCCACGAACGCGAAGCCGATGAGGATCCCGGCGAGCGGCGCCCGCAGCCCCATCACGACGGCCGCGAGGACGAGCAGCACGGCCTGGAAGACGAAGAGCGCGGCATCCCGCAGCACCCGCCCGAGCAGGAGCGCGAGCCGGCTGACCGGCGTCACCCGCATCCGCTCCACCACGCCGAACTGCTTCTCGATGATGATCGCGAAACCGCTGTACGAGGCTCCGAACAGGCCGAGTTGGAGCAGCAGCCCCGGCACGAGCACCTGCCAGGAGTCACCGCGCGAGCCCAGCGGCAGATCGGTCAGGAGGGGGCCGAAGAAGAGGAGGTAGAGCAGCGGCATCAGGACGCCGAAGAGGATCTGGAACTTGGAGCGCAGGGTCTGGCGGGCGTACCGCCCGAAGATCAGCGCGGTGTCGGAGAGAAACGCAGACATAGGTAGGGTCCCGGGGATGTGAGGGCTTAGACGGCGACCGGCGCCGTGTCCTTGGGGGCGAGGTCGCGCCCGGTGACGGCGAGGAAGGTGTCCTGGAGCGAGGCGTCGATCGAGCCGCCGTACCGGAGCTTGAGCGCGCTCGGCGTGCCCTCGGCGACCACGACGCCCTTGTCGATGACGACCAGGCGGTCGCAGAGCGCGTCGGCCTCGTCGAGGTAGTGCGTGGTCAGGACGACGGTGGTGCCGTGGTCGTCGCGCAGCCGCCGCACGAGCGCCCACAGGTCGGCCCTGCTGCCCGGGTCGAGCCCGGTGGTCGGTTCGTCGAGGAAGAGCACCTCGGGCCGGTGCATCAGGCCCATGGCGATGTCGAGCCGCCGCCGCTGGCCGCCGGAGAGGGTCGCGCACTTGCGGTCGAGCAGGTCGGTGAGGTCCAGGTCGGCGGCCAGTTCCTGAGCCCTGGCTTCGGCCTGCGGCCTGGTCAGGCGGTAGAGGCGGCCCTGGGTCACCAGTTCCTCGCGTACGGAGATGTTCAGGTCGACGCCGCCGGACTGGGCCACGTAACCGATCTTGCGTCGTACGGAAGCCGGGTCGCGGGCCAGGTCGGCGCCCGCGACGGTGGCGGCGCCGCCGGTGGGCGGCAGGAGCGTGGTGAGCATGCGCAGCGTCGTCGTCTTGCCCGCGCCGTTCGGTCCGAGGAAGCCGAGGATCTCGCCGGGGGCGACGGTCAGGTCGATGCCGCGCACGGCCTCGACGGTGCCGCGCTTGGTCCGGAAGGTCCGGGTGAGGCCGGCCGTGCTGATGATTGCCATGGCGACCACAAAAACAGAGTCTCTCCAATTTTGCAATGACACCAAGTTTTCTGGTCACCCCAAGTTTTCAGTTGCCCAAGCCAGTGGTCGTAGGGTGAACCCATGGCTGAAGGACTCAGGGAGCGCAAGAAGCGGCAGACCAAGCAGCGGATCTCGGACATCGCGACGGGGCTCTTCCTGGAGCACGGCTTCGTCACGGTGACCGTCGCGGACGTCGCGGAAGCCGCGGACGTCTCCGTGAACACGGTCTACAACTACTTCCCGGTCAAGGAGGACCTCTTCCTCGACCGCGGCGAGGCCGTCGTCGACCGGCTCTCGGGCTATGTGCGCGGACGCCGTCCGGGGGAGTCCGCCGCCGGAGCCGTCCTGCGCGCACTGCGTGCGGACGTCGAGGGCGTCTCGCCGCACGTCGGGCTCTTCCCGGGCTGGGCCGACTTCATGAAGGTCATCACCGAGGCCCACGCCCTGCGCTCCCGGCTCTGGGAGATCCAGCAGCAGGCGCTGGGAAGCCTCACGAAGACCCTCGCCGAGGAGGCGGGGGCCGATGAGGGCGACCCCATGCCCGGACTGATCGCGGGTCAGCTCTCCTGGGTCCACAGCACGCTCATGGCGTGGATCGGCGACGAGATGACCAAGTGCCGCAAGCCTGCCGAAGTGTCCCGTGATGCCCTCGTCCTGCTGGACGAGATGGAGGACCTGCTCGGCGCGAAGGTCCTCAACTACGCGGTGCGCGCCGCCGAATGACCCGTACCAGTGTGATGTCCGTCATCTGAGACGTGACGCGCGTTACTTCACGGCCACAGGCGCGCTCACGACCGCTAACGTGCGCCGGAAGGGCAAACGTAAACAGCGTGTAAGCCAAGCGTGATAAGCGGTAGGGGAGTCGGAACAGTGGCACGGAAGCTCGCCGTCATCGGAGCCGGACTCATGGGGTCCGGCATCGCTCAGGTCTCCGCCCAGGCGGGCTGGGACGTCGTTCTGCGCGACGTCACCGATGAGGCTCTGACCCGTGGCACCGACGGGATCAAGGCGTCGTACGACAAGTTCGTGAGCAAGGGCAAGCTCGCCGCCGAGGACGCCGGGGCGGCGCTGGGACGCATCACGACGAGCACCGACATGGACGCCGTCGCCGACGCGGACATCGTCGTCGAGGCCGTCTTCGAGAAGCTCGAGGTCAAGCACGAGATCTTCCGTACGCTCGACAAGATCGTGCGTGAGGACGCCGTGCTCGCGTCGAACACCTCTGCCATCCCGATCACGAAGATCGCCGCCGTGACGGACCGTCCGGAGCGGGTCGTGGGCGCGCACTTCTTCTCGCCGGTGCCGATGATGCAGCTGTGCGAACTCGTGCGCGGTTACAAGACCAGCGACGAAACCCTCGCCCGTACGCGGGAGTTCGCCGAGTCCGTCGGCAAGACGTGCATCGTCGTGAACCGCGACGTCGCGGGTTTCGTGACGACCCGTCTGATCTCGGCGCTCGTCGTCGAGGCCGCGAAGCTCTACGAGTCGGGCGTCGCCACCGCCGAGGACATCGACATCGCCTGCAAGCTCGGCTTCGGGCACGCCATGGGACCGCTGGCGACCGCCGACCTGACGGGCGTCGACATCCTGCTGCACGCCACGAGCAACATCTACACGGAGTCCCAGGACGAGAAGTTCGCACCGCCCGAGCTGATGCGCCGGATGGTTGACGCCGGTGACATCGGCCGCAAGAGCGGGCAGGGCTTCTATAAGCACTGACGTCTCCGCCGCCTTTGCGGGGTCACCCCTCGGAGTGAATTCGGTATCGGTTCGCTTACAGACGGCAACTTCCTTGCCCATGCGGCAGTCAGTTGCAGTGACATACGCAGACGGCTTACGGAACACACGTCACAGGAAACTCAGCACTCTCGGGGAGCGCATATGCACATCAGGGGCGACCAGGCCCAGCTGGTCGTCGGGGGACGCCTCGACGTACGCAGCGCGGCGGACGCCCGAACGGTCCTGCACTCGGCCGTCGACGACGGAGCCGGTGACCTGGTGCTCGACCTGTCCGAACTCGACTCGTGGGACGCCACGGGACTCGGCGTCATCATGGGCGCACACCGGCGCGCGGGACGGTGCGGACGCCGGCTCGTGCTGCGCAGCGTGCCGCCCCAGATGCAGCGCCTGCTGGTCGCCACCCGACTGCACCGCATCCTGGCCATCGAGGGTGGCATCGGGGTGGAATCCCTGCCCCGCGTGTGATTCCGCGATGATCCCCGGCGATTCGGGGGTGATTCGGGAGTGAAACGCATCTCGCGCACAATCCTCACGAAGCTGTGACGTCTCGGACGGCGCGGTACCCCGCCCGTTCGGAGATACTGAGCGAAGGTCTAGGGTTCGGTCGCCCACCGTCATGACGAAGACAGACGCCCGAGCGGGGGCACCGGACCAGAAGCGACAGCGCAGTGTGCACAAGGCCGGAGGGGGCTGTGTACACGACGCATCTGGGGGGCTTTGACCATGGACCCGATGAACCGGGGACCGGAAGAGTACGGCCATGACGACATCAACGACGACGACTCCGCGCGTTCGGCGCGGCCACCGCGCGATCCGTTGACACCCGACTTCGGGCAGCCCGCACCCACGCTGGCCCGCACCGTCCAGCTCGTGTCGGGCGACTTCCTGCTCACCGTGAACCCCGTCGACGGCAGCGAGATCGAACCCTGCCCGCCGGGGGAGCGGCCCGCGCAGCCCGTCAAGCGCACCGCCGCCGAGCGCGCCGAGCTGCGCCGTGCGTCGGCGCCGCCCGTACCGCCGGGACCCGTCCTGCCCCGGATGCCGCTCCTGGAGCGGCAGGAGGAGCGCGAGCGGCTCGTGCGCCTGCTCGCACGCGGGCGCTCGGTGCGCCTCACCGGTCCCGCGGGCTCCGGGCGCACGGCGCTCCTGGGCGCCGTCGCCGAGGACTGCGCGGACCTCGCACCGGACGGCGTCATCCGGCTCTCCGGCTTCCACAAGACGCCCGGCGAGCTGCTCCAGGACCTCTTCAACGTGGTCTACAACGCCCCGCTGCACCGCCCCGACCGCGCCCTGCTGCTCGAACTGGTCCACGAGATCGGCGCCGTCGTCGTCCTGGACGACCTGGAATTCGGCGCGGCCGCCCTGGAGGAGCTGCTCGACGCCACCCCCGAGTGCGCCTTCCTCATCTCCGCCACCCCCGACGTCGCCGCGCCGTCACCCGACTCGCACCTCGAAGAGGTCTTCCTCGGCGGCATCGGCCGCAGCGGCAGCCTCGAACTCCTCGAGCGCGCCGTCGGCCGCGTCCTGACGGACGACGAGGCGAACTGGGCGGGCGACCTGTGGTTCGAGTCGGAGGGCCTGCCCCTGCGCTTCGTCCAGGCGGGCGCCCTGCTGCGCCAGCGCGACCAGCTGCGCGCCGACCCGAACGCCTTCGACGAATACGGCTACTACGCCGAAGCCCCGGTCGACGCGCCCTTCGGCGCCGAGGGCCACGACGTACCGCTGCCCTCGCTCGCCGACGGCGCGGCACCCGCGGCGCTGCTCGCGTCCCGGCTGAGCCCGTCGGCGCGCACCACGCTGCGGTTCGCCGTCGCGCTCGGCGGAGAGCTGCCGCACCAGGCGCATCTGCCCGCCCTCGTGGGCGACACCCACGCGGACGCGGCCCTCGCCGAGCTGGTCTCCACCGCGCTCGTCACGGCGGTCGGCTCGCACTACCGGCTCGCCGCCGGGGTGCGCACCCAGCTGGAGGCTTCCGGGTACGCGGACGACACCGCCGAGCGCGCCCAGAGCGCCGCCCAGCACTACGCCTGGTGGGCCGGGCACCCCTCGGTCGGCCCGGAGCGGGTCGTGGCCGAGGCGGACGCCGTGCTGGCCGCCCTCGGCGTCCTGGTCGCGGGGCAGGACAGCGCCGCCGTACTGCTTGCCCGTACGGTCGCTCCGGCCTTCGCGGGCGGGCTCGGCTGGGGCCCCTGGGAGCGTGCCCTGCGGTCGGGCCAGGAGGCGGCGCGGACCGCGGGCGAGGTCGCCGAAGAGGCGTACTTCCACCATGAGCTCGGCATCCTCGCGCTCTGCGGCGGACAGCTCGACCGGGCCCGCGCCGAACTGGAAGCCTCCATCGGCCTGCGCGGCGCGCTCGCCGACAAGCGGGGCATGATCGCGGGCCGCAGGGCGCTCGCCCTGGTCGCCGACCGCTCGGGCGGCGTGCTGTCCGGCGCGAGCCCGGCGGCGGGCGAAGAGCTGCCCGACGCGCGCCACGAGGAGTCGGCGTCGCCGCCCGGCGGAGTGCCGGCGGCGTTCGCGCTGCCCGTACCGCCCCCGGAGCCGGAGACCCTGGTCACCCGCAACGCCTCGCCGGCCGCGGGCGCGGGACCGGCACCCACCCGCCGCTCCATCGTCAACGGCACCCGGCGCAACCTCGTGGCGGCGGGCGCCGGAGCCCTCCTCGCCGCCGTGCTCGGCACGGTGGTGACCCTCGGCGCGACGTCCGACAACGACGACAACCCGCCCGACAAGGTCAAGACCGAGCAGTCGGCGAGCCAGGACCAGGACGACGACGGCCTGACCGCCGACAAGCCCGCGCAGGACTCGACGAGCCGCCCGGGCGACGACGGCGCGGACAACATCCCCGGCACGGCCGACGACGGAGCGCCGAGCGGAAGCGGCGAACCGTCCGACGAGCCGAGCGACAGCGGCAAGCCGTCCGACGACACCTCGGACAAGCCGTCCGACAAGCCGACGACGAAGCCGCCGACCACGAAGCCGCCCACGACGAAGCCGCCGACCACGAAGCCGCCGACGACCAAGCCGCCCACGACGAAGCCGCCGACGACCCCTCCGCCGACGACCACGGAGCCGACCCCGGACCCGCCGTCGTCCCCGGACACGTCGAACTCGGCGAGCGGCCCCGCGAGCAGCAGCGCGATGAGCAGCCCGGCGACGAGCGGCGGTTCTTCCGGTTCGGAGTCGACGATCTGACGGGCAGACGAATGGAGGGCCGGGTCCTGACGGACCCGGCCCCCCACACGTACGAGAACTCTCAGAACAGCCGCAGCTTGTCGTCCTCGATGCCGCGCATCGCGTTGTAGTCCAGGACGGTGCAGCCGATGCCGCGGTCGGTGGCGAGCACGCGGGCCTGCGGCTTGATCTCCTGGGCGGCGAAGATGCCCTTGACGGGGGCCAGGTGCGGGTCGCGGTTCAACAGCTCCAAGTAGCGGGTGAGTTGCTCGACGCCGTCGATCTCGCCGCGTCGCTTGATCTCCACGGCGACGGTCTGTCCCTCGGCGTCGCGGCAGAGGATGTCCACCGGGCCGATCGCCGTCATGTACTCGCGCCGGATCAGTGAATAGCCCTCGCCGAGCGTCTCGATCCGGTCGGCGAGCAGTTCCTGAAGGTGTGCTTCCACGCCGTCCTTGATGAGGCCCGGATCGACGCCCAGTTCGTGCGAGGAGTCGTGCAGGATCTCTTCCATCGTGATGATGAGTTTCTCGCCCGCCTTGTTCACGACGGTCCACACGCCCTCGTCGTCCCCCGTCCCCTCCTTCAAGGTGCAGGGCGGGGACATCCAGTTGAGGGGTTTGTAGGCGCGGTCGTCCGCGTGGATCGAGACACTGCCGTCGGCCTTCACGAGAATCAGACGGGGGGCCGACGGGAGATGGGCGGTGAGCCGGCCCGCGTAGTCCACGGAGCAGCGGGCAATGACAAGACGCATGGGGCGCAACGCTACTCGACCCCGGGGGCCCCGCGCGATTCCTCCATCGATGGACCTGTTCGATCCTGGCCGGTTATGTTCCCAATCTCCTGGTGCAGTGCGGGTCCGATGCTTAACGTATAAGCAGGAGGTCGTCGTGCGTGCACGCTGCGTGTACGGACTCCTTCCCTGTCCGTGAGCCCCCGCTCCCCGGGGGCGCGAGAGGAGAACCCATGTCGCTCGACGTCTCACCGGCGCTGTTGGAACAGGCCGAGCGAGGCGAGGTCGATGAAGCAGAATTCGTCGACTGCGTCCGGACCTCCCTGCCTTACGCATGGGAGATGATCAGCTCCCTGGTGGCACAGCTGAAGGTTGACGGCGGCGAGTTCGCCGACAACCAGACGCCGCCCCCGAATGAGCAGGCACGCGGCCAGCTTCTGCGGGCGCTCGCGAGTGACGCGATTCGCGGCGCTCTGCAGCGCCACTTCGGAGTGCGTCTCGCATTCCAGAACTGCCACCGTGTCGCCGTGTTCCCGCTGGACGCGTCCGTGGATGACCGGCTCGCCCGCTTCACCTCGATCCGCGGCCAGCTGCTCAACCAGTCACCCACGCTGCGGGACTGCTGACGCTCTGTGCTGCCGCTCCGTACGCGGGAGGTGTTCTAGTACCGGAGCGGCAGCTCCCCGCCCCAGCGGATCAACCGAGCTGGGGCAGCACCTCGGCACCCAGCCTCCGGACGTTCTCCTCCGTCGTGGCCAGGTCGCCCGAGCCCTCGACAAGCAGCGCGAAACGGGTGATCCCCGTGCGCTCCGAGGTCGCCGCGATACGGTCGGCGCACAGCTGCGGAGTGCCCACCGGGTGCAGTCCGCAGAGCAGTTCGGTGTACGCGAGCGGATCCCGCATCGTCCGCGCGCGGCCGTCGACCGTCACATGTGCGTCCAGGCCCTGCTTGAGCCACCCCGGCATCGCCTTCTGCAGTATCTCCGCCGCGTCCGTGCGCCGGTCGGCGATCTGTGCGACCCCGGCGGAGACGTGCGGAGCCAGATGGACTTCCTCCGGCGTGCGCCCCGCGGCGCGCGCGTGCCGCCGCCACAACGCCACCATTTCGGCCTTCTCCTCGTCGCCGACGTGCATGCCGAGCAGCATCGGAAGGCCGCGTTCCGCCGCGAGCCGCACGCTGGACGGCGAGGTGCAGGCGACGATCACCTCGGGCCCGCCGGCCGTCTCCCCGGCGTCCCCGGCCGAGCCGGTCAGCGCCTCCTGCGGCCGGGGCACCACGGCCACCTCGCGGAAGGGGAACCGGTCCGCGTCGCTCGCGACGCGGGGCTCGCGCAGCCACCGCAGCAGCAGATCGAGCGAATCCGGGAAGCCCTTCTCGTACGCGTCGAGGCCGGACCCGAAGACCTCCAGATCCACCCACGGGCCGCCGCGCCCCACACCCAGCGAGAAGCGCCCGCCGGAGGTCAGATGCAGCAGCGCCGCCTGCTCGCCCAGGGCGACCGGATGGACGGTCGGCAGGACACTCACGGCGGTGCCGACGCGGATGTGCCGCGTGCGTCCCAGCAGGAGCGCGGCGAGGGTCACGGCGGACGGACAGGTGCCGTACGGCACGAAGTGGTGCTCGGCGAGCCAGACCGAGTCAAGGCCCGCCTCCTCGGCCACTTCGGCGGACCGCACCGCACGGTGCAGCGCTTCTCCCTGCCCCTGTCCCGGGAACTGGGCGGCCAGCACAAAACTACCTACACGCATCGTTCTCCTGCCTCCTTGGCGCCGACGCAGGCACTCCCCCTACGGGCAACAACGCGTGACACGTGCCAAAGGCACGGCTTCGCATGAAGATTGACGGATTTTCTGCGAAATGCAGGGGGGATCTGTGAGGGTTCGTACCGGGCGCATACCCCCGCGGGTGCCGCGTAGGCTGGACGTACCCCTGACTCCCGTACATCCCGTGAGGTGTCTCGTGTCCCCGCGTCGCAACCGCCCGAAGAGCGCCGGAGAAGACGGCCCGCGCACGGACGCGGAAACCTCCGGCCGCTACGGCGGCTTCCAGTCCACCGAGAACTGGCAGGGCGAGCAGTGGAGCCTGCGCCATGTCGCGGGCGCCAGCGCGGCGGGCAAGACCTATCGCTGCCCCGGATGCGACCAGGAGATCCCCTCCGGCGTCGCCCATGTGGTGGCCTGGCCCGAGCACTCGGGCGTGGACGAGCGCAGGCACTGGCACAAGGCCTGCTGGAACGCGAAGGACCGCCGCACCACGCGGGTGCAGCGGTCCCGTAACGCGCCGAGGTACTGAACGGCTACACGTCGCGCTTCTCCAGGAGGGCGAAGGCGCCGGCGATCGCGGCCGCCGTCACGCCGACGAGCAGCAGCAGCTGCGAGGTGCCGGTGCCGTTCCCGTCCATCTCGAAGATCTTGGCCAGTGAGTTGATGGCGTTGTAGTCCATCATCTTCTCGCCCAGCGGGCGCGTGCCCTCGGAGATCATCAGGAACACGGGCAGGATCGCGGGCACCAGGACCACGCCGAGCATCGCGGTGATCGCGCCCGCCGAGTGGCGCAGCATCGATCCTGCGGCGAGCGCGAGGACGCCCAGGAGCGAGACGTAGAGCCCGCCCTTGAGGACCGTGCCCGACCAGTCGACGTCGCCCGCCTCGGGGCCGCTGTTCATCCCCGACGTCATCAGGCCCACCAGGAGGATGGAGCCCGCGGAGACGACGAAGGCGATCACGAAGAAGATCAGGATCTTGGCGGCGAGCACGCGGTAGCGCTGCGGCGACGCCGTGAACGTCGTGCGGATCATGCCCGTGCCGTACTCGGACGACGTCACCAGGACGCCGAGCGTGATCAGGCAGATCTGGCCGAGCACGAGACCGAAGAACGCCGGGATCGTGAACGGCACGTCCGCGTAGTCGCGGGGCGAGGTCTGTCCGGCCACCAGCAGGCCGATGCCGACGACCAGGAGGAAGAAGACGCCGAGGGTCCACATCGTCGAGCGGACCGACTTGATCTTCGTCCACTCGGACGCGAGGGCGTTGCCGAGGTGGGTCTTCTTGACCGGGATCGGCGAGGTGTAGGCGTTGTTCATCGCCTGCTGCCACGCGGAGGGCGGCGCGGGGGCGGCCGGCGGGGGAGCCATCGGGGCGCCGCCCGGCGGTACCGGACCGCCCTGCGGCATCGGGGCGCCCTGCGGGGGAGCGCCCTGCGGCACGGGAGCGCCCGCCTGTGCGTGTGCCTGCTGGAATGCCTGCTGGGGCTGCGCCTGCGGCTGCGGAGTCGGAGGCGTGGTCATCGGGGGTCCTCGCTGTCTCGCTTGGTCATGTCGGGAGCAGGGGCGGGAGCGGGCGCGGAGGCAGGTGCCTGCGGGGCGGCGGCCGCGTACGGGTTCGGAGTGCCCGGCGGGGGGCCCTGCGGCGGTCCCTGCGGTGCGCCAGGGGCGCCCGGGACTCCCTGGGGCGCGCCCTGCGGCATCGCGAACGGCTGGCCGCCCTGCTGGGGCGACGGCGGTGCGTACCACCCCGGCTGGCCCTGTCCCGGTACCGGCATCGGCTGCTGCGGCATCGCACCCGGCGGCAGCTGCTGCTGGAGACCGGCGCGCTGGTCGACCGTGGAGCGGTAGTCGACGGCGCCCTGCGTCATCCGCATGTACGCCTCTTCGAGCGAGGCCTGGTGCGGGGAGAGCTCCCACACGCGGACGTCCGCGCCGTGCGCGAGGTCGCTGATGCGGGGGAGCGGAAGGCCGGTCACGCGCAGCGCGCCGTCCTGTTCGGGCATGACCTGGCCGCCCGCCTCGGACAGCGCGGCCGACAGTTTCTCGCGCTGCTGCACGTCGCCTTCCGGCGTGCGCACCCGGGCGAAGTCGGCGGAGTTGTGCGAGATGAAGTCCTTGACGCTCATGTCCGCGAGCAGCTGCCCGCGGCCGATCACGATCAGGTGCTCCGCGGTGAGCGCCATCTCGCTCATGAGGTGCGAGGAGACGAAGACCGTACGGCCCTCGGCGGCGAGGGACTTCATCAGGTTCCTGACCCAGAGGATGCCCTCGGGGTCGAGGCCGTTGACCGGCTCGTCGAAGAGCAGCACCTGCGGGTCGCCGAGGAGTGCGGCGGCGATGCCCAGGCGCTGGCCCATGCCGAGGGAGAAGCCCTTGGAGCGCTTCTTGGCGACCTCCTGGAGGCCCACGACGCCGAGCACCTCGTCGACCCGGCGGGCCGGGATGCCGGAGAGCTGCGCGAGGCACAGGAGGTGGTTGCGGGCGTGCCGGCCGCCGTGCACCGCCTTGGCGTCGAGCAGCGCGCCGACCTGGCGGGGGGCGTTGGGGAGCTTGCGGTACGGGTAGCCGCCGATCGTCACCTGGCCCGTGGTGGGTTGGTCGAGCCCGAGGATCATGCGCATGGTCGTCGATTTGCCGGAGCCGTTCGGGCCCAGGAAGCCGGTGACCGTGCCGGGCCGCACCTGAAAGGAAAGGTTGTACACGGCTGTCTTGGCGCCGTAGCGCTTCGTCAGGCCGACTGCCTCGATCATTCTCCGCACCCATCGAATGGTTCAGGACGTCGGGGCACACGCCCCCGTAAGGGTTAGGAGGATAACGGGGAGCTGACGGTTCCAGCCAAAGGCAAGTAAAACTCTCGCCCTCAAGGGAAACCAGGCTGAGCCAGCACCCACCCCGCATCGGCGAAGGCACGCGTGCCGCGCTCCCGCAGCGTACGGTCGCCGGCGGCCTTGCGCACCCAGTCGCCGGGCCCCGGCCCGAGCAGCCCGCGCAGCTCGGGCGAACCCCCGATGAGCGAGTCGAGCAGCGCCGCCTGGTCACCGCCGCCGGGGCGCGGAAGTCCGGTCCCCGGGTCGATCAGGACACCGAACGAGCTGACGTAGAGATACGCGCCGTCGAGCGCCTCCCCGGACGGCAGGACAAGACCGGAGCCGTCGCCCGTGAGCAGCGCCCGCCGGTAGTTGGGGAACTCCGTCTCGTCGACCGCCCCGAACTGCTCGTCGTCGAGCCAGCTCACGACCAGGGAGGTCTCGGCCGCCGGATCGGCGCGGCAGGGCGCCGCCGCCACATATCCCGCCCGCCCGATGTGCGCCGAGCAGCCCACCGCGATGCCGCGCACCCGCACCGGAACCATCGGCACGGTGGCGGGGATGCCGCGCCGGAGCAGCTTGTACGCGACCTGAGCGGGGGACGCGTTCGACCCGACGGCGATGACCGGATGCCTGCGGCCGACGGGTGCCTGCCCCCGCTCGCCGAGCACGTCGTCGAGCGCCCGCCCCGCCACGGGCCACCGGCCGAGCGGCAGCGGACGCACACCGAGGGGGAGTAGCCCGTCGCCGGTCAGGAGGGCGGGCCAGGGGGCGGGATGTCCGGGATAGGCAAGGGGTTGGAGCGCGGGCACGACGTCGAGGCCGAGCGCGGCAAGGCTCAGGTCCCCCGGCATGGCGCCCCTCCGGCGGACGGCGTCGAGCAGCCCCGTAAGGGGCGCGGGGAACTGCGCGAAAAGCCCCCACCGGC
>NZ_JBNNJZ010000011.1:0-56639 GCF_050270335.1 Streptomyces sp. NPDC059900 | reverse complement strand
CCGGTGACTTCGGCATCTCCGTGGACGAATCGGAGGCGGTGACCGAGCCGACGGCCGAGGCATCCCTGCCGCAGCCCTATCCGCAGCATCACCAGCCGCTGACCGAACCGGCCACGCAGGCGCTGCCCCCGCAGGTCCCGGCCACGCAGGCGCCGGCCCACCAGCCCTTCCCCGCCCCGGCCCCGCAGCCCGCGTACGGCTACCCTCCCGAGCCGCCGCGCCACCAGCCGGCCCCGCAGCCTTCCTACGGCTACCCGCAGCACGCGCCCGCGCATGCGGCACCGGCCGCGCAGCCCAGCTACGGCTATCCGCAGCCCGTGGCGCCGATGCCCGACCCGAACTTCCGGCTGCCGCCCCAGGGCCCGCAGTTCCTGGCGCGCTGAACCCGCGGTGAAGGGCCGGGGCGGGGCCGCTCACACCTTGGACTTGTAACCGCGGCCCCACTGCAGCCCCCAGCCGTAGAGGCGGTCGAGCTCGGCCTGGAAGCCGTAGACGAACTTCACCTCGCGGCGCACGACCAGCTCGTCCTTGACGTTCTCCAGCGTGAATATCGCGCAGGAGCGCGCCTGCGGCTGGCGCTCGTCCAGGTCGATCTCGATCCGCGGCCCGTTGCTGGGGTAGAGCGTCACCTTGGCGTGCGTGCGGTCGAAGGCCGGCGTCTGGTCGTAGATGTAGGCGAAGAACAGCAGGCGCTTGATCGACTCACGGTGGTCGAGGTTCACGTAGATCGTCTCGCCGGACGGTGAGCCGAACCGGTCGTCGCCGCTGAGCTTCACGAACGGCGGTGCGTTCAGGTCCCCGAAGAAGCTGCCCAGCGGCTGTACGACGCCCTTGGCGCCGTCCACCGTCTCGTACAGGCAGCCGAGGTCGAGGTCCACGTTGACCACGCCCTGGGTGTGCGCCTGCACCACGTCGGGCTGGAACATCCGGAAGGGGTGCCGCAGCAGGCCGCCGCCCTTGCGCTTGCCGATGATGTCGGACGTGCGCATCTGCCAGGAGAGGTTGACGCGGAGGTTGCCGGTGGCCGCGCCCTGTTTGTTGAGCGAGACCGTCGGGTGCCGCTTGGTGAGTTCGATGGAGTTGGTCGCGGCGCTGCCCGACTCGAAGTCCATCGAGCGCCCACGGAATAGACCGTCCCAGAAGGACATCGCCGCCCCCAAAAGTTCCCGGAGCCCCATGGGCCCGTTACGTATGGCAACGGGGCGGCCAGGAGGACTCGTCCTCGATGGCCGCCCCGTTCAGAAGCGTTCCTCACTCATCCGCCGGTCACACGCCGGGAACGAGCCGGACCGGAACTCACACGCCCGACGAGACCTCTGCCTTCTCGTCCGAACCCGATCCCTTGCCTTCCGCGGCGGCGAGTGCCTTGTTGCGGCGCACGGACGACCAGAAGGACCAGGCGATCAGGACGACGCCGACGAGGCCGGTGATGACCTCGTGGATCTCGTACTGGATCGTGACGAGCAGGATCACGGCCAGGGCGCCGATCGCGTAGTGCGCGCCGTGTTCCAGGTAGACGTAGTCGTCGAGGGTGCCCTGGCGTACCAGGTAGACGGTGAGCGAACGGACGTACATCGCGCCGATGCCGAGGCCGAGCGCCATCAGGACGATGTCGTTCGTGATGGCGAAGGCGCCGATGACGCCGTCGAAGGAGAACGACGCGTCCAGGACCTCGAGGTAGAGGAACATGAAGAAGGCGGCCTTGCCGGCCAGGACGACCGCGGGAACCTTCTTGCCGGTCTTCTTGGCCTCTTCCTCCTCCTCGTGCTCGCGCTCCTCCTCTTCCTCGAGTTTGTTCTCGAAGAAGCCGGACAGACCGCCCACCACCAGATACGTGATGAGTCCGGCGATACCGGAGATGAGTACTGTCTGCGCCTTGTCCACATGCATCCCACCGTGCTGGTGGGCGTGGGTGGCGACGGTCATCGCGGAGACCATGAGCACGATGAGGGCGATGCAGACCGACAGCATGTCGATCTTGCCCAGCTTGGCGAGCGGGCGCTCCAGCCAGCCGAGCCACTTGATGTCACGGTCCTCGAAAATGAAGTCGAGGAAGATCATCAACAGGAACATGCCACCGAACGCGGCGATCGACGGGTGAGCGTCGGTCACCAGCTGCTGGTACTTGTCCTTGTCGTTGAGCGCGAGACGCACAGCCTCGATGGGGCCGATCTTGGCGCTGATCGCCACGATCGCGACGGGGAACACGAGCCGCATGCCGAAGACGGCGATCAGGACACCGATGGTGAGGAAGATCTTCTGCCAGAAGGCACTCATCTTCTTCAGGATCCCGGCGTTGACCACCGCGTTGTCGAAGGACAGCGAGATCTCGAGGATGGACAGGATCGCCACGACCCCGAAACCCGTCCACCCCCCGTAGAACACCGCCGCGACCAGGCCGAGCGCGGTAACCGCGAACGACCAGCCGAAGGTTTTCAGAAGCACTGGCTACCCAATCGTGTGTGTACGGGCTCCCGTTTAGCGGTCTCCCCCGCGCCGGTCCCCGGCTTTACGAAACATTGACCCCGAAGTCTAGAGCGATGCCCCGCAGACCTGACGCGTACCCCTGCCCTACTGCACGGAACTTCCACTCGCCGCCGTAGCGGTAGACCTCGCCGAAGATCATCGCGGTCTCCGTGGAGGCGTCCTCGGAGAGGTCGTAGCGGGCGAGCTCCTGGTGATCGGCTTGGTTGACCACGCGGATGAACGCGTTGCTCACCTGGCCGAAGGTCTGGCCGCGGTTGTCCGCCTCGTGGATCGAGACCGGGAAGACGATCTTGTCGCAGTTGGCGGGCACCTTGGAGAGGTCGATCAGGAGCGACTCGTCGTCACCGTCGCCCTCGCCCGTGAGGTTGTCGCCGGTGTGTTCGACGGAGCCGTCCGGGCTCTTGAGGTTGTTGTAGAAGACGAACCACTCGTCGCCGATGACCCGGCCCGAGTTGCACATCAGCGCGCTGGCGTCGAGGTCGAAGGGTGCTCCGGTCGTGGAGCGCGCGTCCCAGCCGAGACCGACCAGGACCTGTGTGAGGTTCGGTGCGGCCTTGGAGAGGGAGACGTTGCCTCCCTTGGCGAGCGTGACGCCCATGATGTGTCCTCCCCGTGGTTCGAGAGCAGAAATCCCCGGGCCCCCCGTACGGGCGCCCCTGTCCGGGAACAAGAGTTTTGAGCACGTCCGGCGCCGCACTCGTGGTGTGCGGCGCCGGACGACAAGGCGGAGGGTGTTGCTCGGCTCAGACGTTGACGCCGAAGTCCTGCGCGATGCCGCGCAGGCCCGAGGCATAGCCCTGGCCCACGGCGCGGAACTTCCACTCCGCTCCGTTGCGGTACAGCTCGCCGAAGACCATGGCCGTCTCCGTGGAGGCGTCCTCGGAGAGGTCGTACCGCGCGATCTCCGCGCCGCCCGCCTGGTTCACGACGCGGATGAACGCGTTGCGCACCTGGCCGAACGACTGCTGGCGGGTCTCGGCGTCGTAGATCGAGACCGGGAAGACGATCTTGTCGACGTCGGCCGGGACGGCGGACAGGTCGACCTTGATCGCCTCGTCGTCGCCCTCGCCCTCACCGGTGGTGTTGTCACCGGTGTGCTCGACGGACCCGTCCGGGCTCTTCAGGTTGTTGAAGAACACGAAGTTGCCGTCGCTGCTGACCTTGCCCTCGGCATTCGTCAGGATGGCGCTGGCGTCGAGGTCGAAGTCCGTACCGGTGGTGGTACGGACGTCCCAGCCCAGGCCGACCAGAACCGCGGTCAGGCCGGGGGCCTCCTTGCTCAGCGATACGTTGCCGCCCTTGCTGAGGCTGACTCCCACAAGTCCTCCCAAATTGATTGTCCAGGGGCGGGGAGCCCCAGTCGTGCTTTGCCATCGGATCAACGAATGGATCCTAGTGACCGGTTCCCGGCCGACACAGGCTCTGCACCCGAAGAATCACAGGGTGTCACCCCTGAGGAAACCCGGGGTCGGTCACAGGGTGTCGAGAGCCTTGACGTATTCGTTGAGGTCGCGGGCGTCCGGCAGGCCGTTGACGACCGTCCAGCGCACCACGCCCTGCTTGTCGATGATGAAGGTGCCGCGCACCGCGCAGCCCTTCTCCTCGTCGAAGACCCCGTAGGCGCGCGAGGCCTCGCCGTGCGGCCAGAAATCGGAGAGCAGCGGGTACTCCAGGCCCTCCTGGTCGGCGAAGACGCGCAGGGTGTGGATGGAGTCGTTCGAGACCGCGAGCAGCTGGGTGTCGTCGTTGACGAACTTCGGCAGTTCGTCCCGCAGGGCGCAGAGCTCGCCCGTGCACACACCGGTGAACGCGAACGGGTAGAAGAGCAGCACCACGTTCTTCTCGCCGCGGAAGTCCGACAGCTTCACGGTCCGGCCGTGGTTGTCCTTCAGCTCGAAGTCCGGTGCCTCGGTGTCGGTCGCGATTCCAGCGAGCGCCATGAGCTAAGCATCCCTTCGATGGGGCTGTTCGGGTGACGACCACCCTACGCAACGGGCGTTTCGTCCGATCACTGCCCATGACGGGCGCCTCCCAGGCCCCGCACATACGCGTGAGCCCCCACCGGCATGTGCGGCGGGGGCTCACGGCGCTTGGCTCAGTCGACTTCCTGCTGCCTGAGCGGCAGCTTCACCGCTTCTTGGCTGCCGCCTTCGGCGTGACCAGACGGCTGCCCGTCCAGTCCTTGCCGGCGTTGATGCTCTTGGTCTGAGCGAGGCCGGCGGTCGTGGCTGCTTCGTTGATGTCGCTCGGCTCGACATAGCCGTCACGGCCTGTCTTGGGCGTCATCAGCCAGAGGTCGCCGCCCTCTTCGATCAGCTGGGTGGCGTCCACCAGCGCATCCGTCAGGTCGCCGTCGTCCTCGCGGAACCACAGCACCACGGCGTCAGCAGTGTCGTCGTAGTCCTCGTCGACGAGCTCGCTGCCGATCACCCCTTCAATGGCCTCGCGGAGCTCCTGATCGACATCGTCGTCGTAGCCGATCTCCTGGACCACCTGCTCGGGCTGGAATCCCAGCCTCGCGGCAGGGTTGGTCCGCTCCTCCGCGTGGTCCGCGGTCGCGCTCACGGCTTGCCTCCTGATCATGTTTTCGGGAATGCCTTCATCCACGCGCGTGCGCGGGACATTGGCGGTAGTCCACACGGGCGGACCGGATCGCGCAAGTACCCGGCCGTCAAGACCGCTGAAACGGTGACGTTCCCGGCCGTGTCGCCGCAACTCAAGGCCCACCTGCCAGATCCTTCTCCGCTCGCACTTCGCTCGCGCGACGCCGGTCGGAACTGGGCTCCGAACGGCCTTACGAACCGGCTAGGCGGGATGGGCGTATCGTTGCGATTTGGCCGAGCCTACCCCAGGGCCGCCGGACGGGCGCCTCGGTTACCTCTGAGTAGAGATGACGATTAGGCCTACGCGGTACACGATGGGGAACGTCTCACAGCCAGGCAGAACCCAGGCGAAAGCCCCAACAGCGAAGGAACAGCGTGGCTTCCGGATCCGATCGCAACCCGATCATCATTGGCGGCCTGCCGAGTCAGGTCCCGGACTTCGATCCCGAAGAGACCCAGGAGTGGCTCGACTCCCTCGATGCCGCGGTGGACGAACGCGGCCGCGAGCGGGCCCGCTACCTGATGCTCCGACTCATCGAACGCGCGCGCGAAAAGCGCGTCGCCGTGCCCGAAATGCGCAGCACGGACTACATCAACACGATCGCCACCAAGGACGAGCCGTTCTTCCCCGGCAACGAGGAGATCGAGCGCAAGGTCCTGAACGCGACCCGCTGGAACGCCGCGGTGATGGTGTCGCGCGCCCAGCGCCCCGGCATCGGCGTCGGCGGCCACATCGCCACCTTCGCCTCCTCCGCCTCGCTCTACGACGTGGGCTTCAACCACTTCTTCCGCGGCAAGGACGAGGGCGACGGCGGCGACCAGATCTTCTTCCAGGGGCACGCCTCACCCGGCATCTACGCCCGCGCCTTCCTCCTGGACCGGCTCTCCGAGCAGCAGCTCGACGCGTTCCGCCAGGAGAAGTCGAAGGCCCCGAACGGCCTTTCGTCCTACCCGCATCCGCGCCTGATGCCGGACTTCTGGGAGTTCCCGACCGTCTCCATGGGCCTCGGCCCGCTCGGCGCGATCTTCCAGGCGCGGATGAACCGCTACATGGAGGCGCGCGGCATCGCCGACACCTCCAAGTCCCACGTCTGGGCCTACCTCGGCGACGGCGAGATGGACGAGCCCGAGTCGCTCGGCCAGCTCTCCATCGCCGCCCGCGAGGGCCTGGACAACCTGACGTTCGTCGTCAACTGCAACCTCCAGCGCCTCGACGGCCCGGTACGCGGCAACGGCAAGATCATCCAGGAGCTCGAGTCGCAGTTCCGCGGCGCCGGCTGGAACGTCATCAAGCTCGTCTGGGACCGCAGCTGGGACCCGCTGCTCGCCCAGGACCGCGACGGCCTGCTGGTCAACCGGCTCAACACCACCCCCGACGGCCAGTTCCAGACGTACGCCACCGAGACCGGCTCGTACATCCGCGAGCACTTCTTCGGCGACGACCAGCGGCTGCGCGCCATGGTCGAGAACATGACCGACGAGCAGATCCTGCACCTGGGCCGCGGTGGCCACGACCACAAGAAGGTCTACGCGGCGTACGCGGCCGCCAAGGCCCACAAGGGCCAGCCGACCGTCATCCTCGCGCAGACGGTCAAGGGCTGGACCCTCGGCCCGAACTTCGAGGGCCGCAACGCCACGCACCAGATGAAGAAGCTGACGGTCGACGACCTCAAGGGCTTCCGCGACCGCCTGCACATCCCGATCACGGACAAGCAGTTGGAGGACGGCGCTCCGCCGTACTACCACCCGGGCCGTGACTCGGAAGAGATCCAGTACATGCACGACCGCCGCCAGAGTCTCGGCGGCTATGTCCCCACCCGCGTCGTCCGCTCCAAGCCCCTCCGGCTTCCCGAGGACAAGACGTACGCGACCGCGAAGAAGGGTTCGGGCCAGCAGTCGATCGCCACCACCATGGCGTTCGTCCGCATTCTGAAGGACCTCATGCGGGACAAGGAGATCGGCAAGCGTTTCGTGCTGATCGCCCCCGATGAGTACCGCACCTTCGGCATGGACGCCTTCTTCCCGAGCGCGAAGATCTACAACCCGCTCGGCCAGCAGTACGAAGCCGTCGACCGCGAGCTGCTCCTGGCCTACAAGGAGTCCCCGACCGGCCAGATGCTGCACGACGGCATCTCCGAGGCCGGTTGTACGGCCTCGCTGATCGCCGCGGGCTCGGCCTACGCCACCCACGGCGAACCGCTGATCCCCGTGTACGTCTTCTACTCGATGTTCGGTTTCCAGCGCACCGGCGACCAGTTCTGGCAGATGGCCGACCAGCTGGCCCGCGGCTTCGTGCTCGGTGCCACCGCCGGCCGCACGACCCTGACCGGCGAGGGCCTCCAGCACGCGGACGGCCACTCGCAGCTGCTCGCCTCGACCAACCCGGGCTGCGTCGCCTACGACCCGGCCTTCGGCTACGAGATCGCGCACATCGTCAAGGACGGCCTGCGCCGGATGTACGGCCCCGACAGCGAGGACGTCTTCTACTACCTCACCGTCTACAACGAGCCCATCCAGCACCCGGCCGAGCCCGCCGATGTGGACGTCGAGGGCATCCTCAAGGGCATCTACCGGTTCAAGACGGGCGAGCAGGGCGCCATCCCGGCGCAGATCCTCGCTTCCGGTGTCGCGGTCCCGTGGGCGGTCGAGGCCCAGCAGATCCTCGCTTCGGAGTGGAACGTCAAGGCGGACGTCTGGTCGGCGACCTCCTGGAACGAACTGCGCCGCGAGGCGGTCGACGTGGAGCGCCACAACCTTCTGCACCCCGAGGAGGAGCAGCGCACCCCGTACGTGACGCAGAAGCTGTCCGGCGCGGAGGGGCCGTTCGTGGCCGTCTCCGACTGGATGCGCAGCGTCCCCGACCAGATCTCCCGCTGGGTCCCCGGCACCTATCAGTCCCTGGGCGCCGACGGCTTCGGCTTCGCGGACACCCGCGGTGCGGCCCGCCGCTTCTTCCACATCGACGCACAGTCGATCGTGGTCGGCGTGCTGACCGAGCTGGCCCGTGAGGGCAAGCTGGACCGCTCCGTGCTGAAGCAGGCCATCGACCGCTACCAGCTGCTCGACGTCGCGTCGGCCGACCCGGGCGTTGCCGGAGGCGATGCCTAGGCCGCGCGGCGCGTGCGCGCGGCAGCGTGCAGCACGTAGGTCGCCCGGAGGGCGGTGGGACGGTTGCTCCCGCCGCCCTCCGGCGTTTCCTGCGAGGTCAGTTCTCCCAGACCTTGAACGCCCTTACGCGGTAGGGCGATTCGGGGAGCCAGGTGCCACCTCCCGGATAGGTGTCGAACTCGCCGGTCTCCCCGCACTCCGCGGATTGATACGTGGTGACCGGTCGGCCCGTGCGGTTGGCGAGAGCTTGAGCGCTGCCCCCCTCCGGCAGCGCTACGCAGCTCTCGATGTCGATCTCGGACAGCTCATACGTCTGTCGGGCGCCCTTGAACTGCGCCTTCCCCCACAGACAGAGCTCTCCCGGCCCGCAAGGGGCGAGCCCTGGCGGCGCGGCGGCCCCCGCGTGCTTCGCGGGCGTCGCGGAATCGGCCTTGGCGAGCGGTGTCGCCGCTCCGGCCTGTGCGGGGGCCAGGATCACCGAGGCGAGTGCGGCTGCGGCGAAGGTCGCGGGCATGGTCGTACGCATCTTCATCAACTCCCGTTTCGTGTCGGTCACTTGCGAGAACTGTGGCCCACTCGCTAGCTCCGTCGGAAGGGGTACGAATGTGCGTCACCCAGATAGGCGAAAGCCCCCCAGTTGAACCCTGAGGGGCTTTCCCTGATACGCGGCCGCAGTCGCACGGACCGCAGCCCGTGGAGCAGTGGCCCGCACGCGAGCGCGGCCGGACGCCGGCGCTCAGATGTGTCCGACCCCCGCGCCCGCCTCGGCGTTGGCGCCTCGCTTGGTCAAGGTGGCGACCAGGGCGGCGACGACCGCGACGACACCGGCGACGGTGAAGGCCAGGCCCATGCCGGACACGAACGTGTCGTGCGCGACCTTGGTGATCGCCTCGGCGACCGGCTCCGGCGTCTTCGGCGGAACCGGGGCCCCGCCCATCTCGACGGCGCCGGACGCCTGGTCGAGCTGCTCCGGCGTCAGGGGCGGCAGCTTGGCGTCCGCCCAGTTCGCGGGGAACTCCTTGTCGACCCTGGAAGCCATCACCGCGCCGAGCACCGCCGTGCCCAGCGCGCCGCCGACCTGCATGCCGGCCTGCTGCAGACCGCCCGCCACGCCGGACAGCTCCAGCGGGGCGTTGCCGACGATGACCTCGGTGGCTCCCACCATCACGGGGGCGAGGCCGAAGCCCAGCATGGCGAGCCAGAGCGACATCGGCAGCGTCGCGGTGTCCGTCGTCATCGTGGACATGCCGAACATCGCGATGGCCGTGGCCACCATGCCGCCGACGAGCGGGACGCGCGGACCGAACTTGGTGATGAGCGCACCGGCGATCGGCGACGAGACGATCATCATGGCCGTCAGCGGCAGGAGATGCAGTCCGCTGTCGACCGGACTCATCCCGTGCACGTTCTGCAGGTAGAACGTGACGAAGAACAGCCCGCCCATGAAGGCGAAGGCCATGAGGATCATCAGGACCACGCCCGCGGACAGCGGAATGGACCTGAACATGCCCAGCGGGATGAGCGGTTCCTTGACCTTCGTCTCCCAGAAGGCGAAGAGCGCGAAGAGAACCACGGCGCCCGCGAGGAAGAGCAGCGTCCTGGTGCCGCCCCAGCCCCACTCCGAGCCCTTGATGAGGGAGAGGATCAGCGCGAACATGCCGCCGGACAGCAGGACGATGCCGGGGATGTCGAAGGACTTCGGCGCGTTCTCCGCGCGGTGGTCCTTGAGGATCACCAGGCCGAGGGCGAGAGCGATGACGCCCACGGGCACGTTGATGAAGAACACCGACTGCCAGCTGACGTGCTCGACGAGCAGGCCGCCGACGATCGGGCCGCCCGCGGTCGAGGCGCCGATGACCATGCCCCAGATACCGATCGCCATGTTCAGCTTCTCGGCGGGGAACGTGGCGCGCAGCAGGCCGAGCGCGGCCGGCATCAGCAGGGCGCCGAAGAGGCCCTGGAGCACGCGGAAGGCGACGACCAGGCCCACGCTGCTGGAAAACCCGATCGCGCCGGAGGCCACGGCGAAGCCCGCCACGCCTATCAGGAAGGTCTGCCGGTGGCCGAACCGGTCACCCAGCTTGCCGGCGGTGATCAGCGCGACGGCGAGCGCGAGGAGGTAGCCGTTGGTGATCCATTGGACGCCGGCCATCGTGGTGCCGAGGTCACTGGCGATGGCCGGGTTGGCGATCGCCACGATGGTGCCGTCCAGGGCGACCATCATCACGCCGATCGCGACGGAGAAGAGCGTCAGCCAAGGGTGGCCGCGGAGCCCCTTGGCCGGGGCAGGAGCGGACGATGGCTCCGGCGCCTTGTCCGCCTTGTCGACGGTGATCTGACTAGTCATACGTTCGAGGCTAGTGTCAGCCGCTGACAGTTGACAAACCATTTCACAAGTCGGTAACTGTCACGTAGCTCACAGGTATGCTGAGCTGGTCATATCGGCGGAAAGAGGGCCATGGTGTGAGGACCGAGCAGCGAGCGGCGGACCCCGCGAAACCGCAGGCCGAGACCTCCGGAGGCGTGTCCGGCGAGCCCTCCCGGCCCGGACTGCGCGAGCGGAAGAAGCAGCGCACCCGGGACGCGCTCCTGCGCGCCGCGCTCGAGCTCTTCACGACCAAGGGATACGAAGAGACGACGGTCGACGAGATCGCCGAAGCCGTCGACGTCTCCCAGCGCACGTTCTTCCGCTACTTCACCAACAAGCAGGAGACCGCCTTCGCCGTACAGGAGATGGTGGAGCAGCGGTTCGTGGAGGTGCTGCGCGAACGCCCCGCCGCGGAAACGCCGTTCGTGGCCCTGCGCAGGGCCGTCATGGACGCCTGGGATGCGATGGGCAGGTCCATCGAAGAGGTGGTCCCGGTCGAACTCCACATGCGGACCTACCAGATGATCGAGTCCACCCCTTCCCTGCTCGCCGCCCACCTGCGCCGCTCCATCGAGATGGAGGAGGAGATCGCGCGGGTGATCGCCGAGCGCGAGGGGCTCGACCTGGACACGGACCCGCGACCGCGCGTGGTGGTGGCCGCCTTCAGCGGCGTGATGCGCGTGACGGGACGGCTGTGGGGCGCGGGCGAGGACTACAGCGTGGAGTCCATCCGCGCGATCACCGAGACCTATCTCGACCAACTGGGGCCCGCCTTGGCGGAGAACTGGCGCACAGAGTGACGACACGTGCACTCCGCACGGTTCACCCGGCAGATCGACGCATCGAACAAACAACACACCGAGTGCTTATTGATGCACCGTCAGTAGCCGCGCACCCCAGGCGCACTGCGCCCACGCACCACATACGGAGCGTTACGAAAGTGCTCTGAGTGCGCCCGCTTTGCCTCAATTACCCCACGGGAAACGTGATCTACCTCACCCGATGCGCGGCGGGCATCACGATTCTCCTAGGGTGTCCCGTAGTGACTTCCTTCGACTCCTCCCCTCAACTCAGCGCCTGGCGCGCACTGCTTGCGCTCGCCGTCGTGTTCGTCATGCTCGCAACCACGGGCTGGACCGCGGTACGCCACCACAAGGACGACGCATCGCCGCTCGCGGCCTCGCTCTCCGCCTGGCAGAGCGGGCACATCAGCGGACGGGCCCTGCCCGACCCCGGTGCCCCGGCCGGCAGGCTCGCCCACTTCTTCGCCTCGCTCGACGCACACCAGCGCACTCGTCTCGCCACCCGCTATCCCCTTGCGGTCGGCAACATGAACGGCGCTCCTGTGGAGCTGCGATATCGCGCGAACCGCATCGCCCTGGAGCAAGCGCGCAAGATCGAGCAACAGCGCATGCACGACAAGCGCCTCTCCCCGATCGGGCAGCAGGAGGCGGAGCGCAGAATGAAGCGTTTCGGCGTGATGATGCGCCCTGACCGGCATGTCCTGTCGTTCGATCCCATGGGGTCGGGCCGTATCGCCGAAGTCTTCGGAGACCTCGACCGGGCCTCCCGGGTGTCGGTCGTGGTGCCCGGTGTGGACACGAACCTGCTGACCTTCGAGCGGACGAACCGCAAGTACTCCGCACCTGTCGGCATGGCCAAGTCCCTGTACCGCGCGGAGCGCTCGGCGAGCCCACGCGCGCGTACCGCCGTGATCGCCTGGGCCGACTACACCGCACCCATCGGCCTCGGTGTCGACGCGGCCACGTCCATGCGCGCGGACGAAGGAGCGATCCGGCTCAATTCGCTGGTACGCGGGCTGCCGGGACACTCACCCGTCGCGCTGTACTGCCACAGCTACGGCTCGGTCGTCTGTGGCGTCGCCGCACGACAGCTGCCCTCCCGTGTTTCCGACATCGCGGTCGCGGGCAGTCCCGGCATGCGCGCCGACACGGCCGCGCAGCTGGGTACGGGCGCCCGTATCTGGGCGACCAGGGACGGCGACGACTGGATCCAGGATGTGCCAAACATGGAGGTGGGCGGGCTCGGCCACGGTGCCGACCCCGTCTCCAGGGACTTCGGCGCGCGCGTGCTGTCCGCACGGGGCGCGATCGGCCACACCGGCTATTTCGAGCCGGGCACGGAGAGCCTCAGGAACTTCGCCGACATCGGCACCGGTTCATACCGTTCGGTGCGGTGTGCGAGCGGAGATGACGCCTGCCGGAAGGAATTTCCCGGCACGACAGTGGCCTGACGCGCGTAGAAATCGACGAAACAGCGGCACGCCGCAGGAGGGACGGAGGCGCGCGTGCCGCCTACGATGAGCCGCATGGGTGATGTACTGGCCGGATTTCACGCCGCCTGGGAGTTCGAGTCCGACTCCGTGCTCATCCGCTTCGAACGGGGAATCCGCACGCCGAAGCTCCTCCAGGCACTCGGTGAACGCCGCATCCCCCACGAGGCGATCGCGGCGGTGACACTTACTCCCGGCAAGCGAGGGACGGTGGTCCTGCACGCCGTGCCGAGACCGGGCGCGGATCCGCTGATGGAGGCGGCCGCGGGCCAGCTCAAGGACGGCTGCGACCCGTATCGGCTGGTGCTGCCCGCCGAGCGGGAGACGCTTGCCGAGTACTACGCGGACGAGCTGCGGGCCCAGATCACCAAAGACGACTGCGGGCCTCCGGACCGCTACCTGGTGGCTCCTCCGGAGACTCCGCTGCAGTTCAAGGCGTACGACGGCAAGGCGTCCTTCGACGGCAAGTCGGTGGCCTTCCGGTGGTTCTGGACGGGCGCTTCGTCCGCGAAGTGGAAAGCCGGCGACCAGAGTTTCCTGGTCACAGACCTCAGCGGCGTCGAGTGGCGCTCTCCGGAGGTCTTCGAGGGCCATCTGCGGCTGCTGCGCCGTGAGACCCCGCTCGCCCAGCCCGCGCAGGCGGACCAGGACCCTGCGGCCGTCGTCTTCGGTCTGGGGTACGGGCCCGTCCACGAGTCGCTGCCCTTCGCGGCGTCGGTGCTCGCCGCGGTGCGGGCATCGGGCCCGGCCCTGACACCCGGCATGACGCCCGGCACGGTTCCCGGCGCCGCCACGGTGACCCGACGCGACCCGGCGGACATCGCGGAACGCATCCGGCATCTCGGCGAGCTGCACCAGGCCGGTCTGCTCACGGACGAGGAATTCACGACGAAGAAGGCCGAGCTGCTGGCCGAGCTGTAGCTCACGGCTCATACCGGGGTATCGCCGCAGGCCCGGTTCATACCCGGGTATGAGGTGCAGGTCAGCTCCGCGGTACGACGCCGCACGGCGTGCTTCTTGCCTACGCTGATCAGGCCATGAGCAGCGCATCGACACCACCGGACCAGGATCCTCGCCCACCGGCCGACAGGCCGGACGGGCCCGGGATCACCTTTCAGCGCGCCGTCGCGGGTGTCCGCGAAGGACTCGGCAGGGCGGGGGCCTTCCTTTCGACGCCCGCGGGACGGACCGAGCCGCTCCTGGCCCGGGCGCCCAAGCGCTGGGTGCGGATGCTGCCCCTGGTCATCGCGCTGGCCTTCGTCGCGGCACTGATCCCGGTCACCACCCAGGTACTGGCGAACGACTACGGCGTGGGCGGCGGCCTAGCGGGCGCCCTGGGCGTCGCCCAGGCCGCGCCGCTGCTGCTGGCGGTCAGCCGCCCGTTGGCCGCTTGGTGCATCGTGATCGTCGCGGACGTCGTCGGGGCGATCGTGACGCTGTCCATGGGCGGCGACCGGCCCGCCCCCTGGACTGCCATGATCATCGTTGGCTATGTCTTGGTGTGCCTTCTGCTTTCCCTGCGCGAAAGCCGCCGCACCCTTCTGGGCATCTGGCTGGTCACCGTCGTCGTGAGCCTCGCCCTCGGCGCGTTCCAGGACGACGGCAGCCAGGACACCAGCGTGCTGCTGATCGTGCTGAGCGGTGTCGCGCTGCTGCTCGGCGCGCTGCTGCGCGAGCGCGGCGACGCACAGCGCAGACTCATCGAGCAGGAAACGATCAGCGAGGCCGAGCGCGCCCAGCGAACCCTCCTGGAGGAACGGGCCCGCATCGCACGGGAGTTGCACGACGTCGTCGCTCACCACATGTCCGTGATCACCGTGCAGGCCGATTCCGCGCCCTACCGCCTCGACGGTCTTCCGAAAGCGGCTCGTGAGGAGTTCGGGAGCATCGCCGCCAGCGCCCGTGAATCCCTCACCGAGATGCGACGGCTGCTGGCGGTGCTGCGCAGCGAGGACACTCCGGGCGAGCGGGCCCCTCAGCCGGGTCTCAGCCGACTGCCGCATCTGGTCGAGGCGACGGTGCGCGCCGGTATCCCCATCGATCTCTCGCGCCCCGAGCTGACGGTGCTCACGCAGCTGGCCGAGGTCACACCGGCCGTCGACCTGTCCGCCTACCGCATCGTCCAGGAAGCCCTGTCGAACGTCATGCGGCACGCGCCGGGAGCGCGCACCTCCATCACCGTGAGCCTGGACGAGAAACACCTGCTGATTCTGGTGGTCAACGGCCCGCCCACCGGAACACCCGCTTCGTTGGAGCACAGCGGCACAGGTCACGGACTCGTCGGCATGCGCGAACGCGTACGGTTGGTCGGCGGCACGGTCGACGCCGGGCCGCTGCCCGACGGCGGTTTCCGTGTGGCGGCCCAACTCCCCCTCCTCAAGAAGGATTCCGGCAGCGCATGACCATCCGCGTGATCATCGTCGATGACCAGAACATGGTGCGGGCCGGCTTCGCCGCACTCCTCGCGTCCCAGAGCGACATCGACGTCGTGGGCGAGGCGCCGAACGGCAAGGAGGGGGTGGAGGTGAGCCGCAAGACCCACCCCGACGTCGTCCTGATGGATGTCCGCATGCCGGAAATGGACGGACTCGCCGCGGCCCGCGCCCTGTTGGAGCCGCCGCCCGGCGTGGTGCACGTGCCGAAGGTGCTGATGCTCACCACCTTCGACGTGGACGACTATGTGTACGAGGCGCTCCGCAACGGAGCCTCGGGCTTCCTCCTCAAGGACGCCCCGCCCGCCGACCTCATTTCGGCGGTACGCGTGGTGGCCTCGGGAGAGGCGCTCCTCGCTCCGACGGTGACGCGCCGTCTGATCACGGACTTCATCAAACGGCGGCCGCGCACCGGCCAGTCAGTGCGACTGAACGGCCTGACACCGCGTGAGACCGAGGTACTGGGGCTGATCGCGCGCGGCCTGTCCAACCAGGAGATCGCCGAACGCCTGGTGCTCGCCGAGCAGACGGTGAAGACCCATATCGGCAAGGTCCTCTCCAAGCTGAACCTGCGGGACCGCGCGCAGGCCGTGATCTTCGCCTACGAGTCGGGCCTCATCACGCCCGGAGAGCAGTAGGCCCTCACTCCCCTACCGCGGTATGGCCACCACATACCCAGGTATCAGCCGCTAGTTGGCACCCCAGTGTGAGGTGCCGACAGGCACCGTCTCCCTACTTTTCCCTCGTCACGCCAGAGCGTGCCACGAGTTGGGGAGGGAGACGGGCCATGCGCCTTCGTTCTTGGAAAGCCCGCAGGAGCTGGAAGAACCGCAGCAAGCGGACGCTGATCGCCGCGGCGCTCACGACGACGATCGTGGCCGGTACGACGGGATGGGCCGTCGGCAACGAACAGCAGCCGCTGACGGGCCCGCCTCCGGGCACACAAGCCTGGCGCGCGGACCATACGTGGGGAGTGCGGCTGCCGGATCCGGCCGCCACGGCACCCGCCCGGGTCGCCGCGTTCTTCGACTCGTTGAGCGAGGCCGAACAGCAGAGGCTGGCCAGGCGGCACCCCTCGGTGGTCGGCAATCTGGACGGCGCACCGACCGCCCTGCGGTACGAGGCGAATTCCCTCTCCCTCAAAACCGAGCGCGCCCGGGAGCAGGCCCGCCAGAGCGACCCGGACCTCACCTCGCAGGACCACGAGCGGGCCCGGTCTCTCGTCGCGCGTTATGAAGAACTCCTGCGGCCCGGTCGGCAGATACTCGCCTTCGACCTACGCGGCAGGGGCCAAGTGGCTGAGGTGTACGGAGACTTGGCGGGTGCGCGACACGTATCCGTGGTCGTGCCGGGCTCCGACATCGATCTGAGCACCTTCGACCGCTCGAAGGACAGGTACGGCACACCCGTCGGCATGGCCCGTTCCCTGCGTGCCGCGGCGGGCAAGGACACCGCCGTGGTCGCCTGGGTCGGGTACACCACACCGGTCGGCCTCGGTCCCGATGCCGCGACGGGACGGCTCGCGGCAGCCGGCGCTCCCCGGCTCGCACGGTTCGTGCAGGGCCTGACGGCATCGGGTGTACCACGCCCCGCCGTGTTCTGCCACAGCTACGGCTCGGTGGTGTGCGGCCTGGCGGCTCCCCGGCTGACGGCTTCCGACCTGGTGGTGCTCGGCTCCCCGGGCATGCGCGCGGACAGCGTGGCCGATCTGCACACCTCCGCCCGCGTCTGGGCGGCCAAGGACGACAGCGACTGGATCGGTGACGTGCCGAACGTCGAGCTGTTCGGCCTCGGCCACGGCGAGGATCCGGCCGACCCCGGATTCGGCGCCCGCCGCGTCCCCGCGGAGCGAGCCGAAGGCCACACCGGCTACTTCGCGCCGGGGACGGATTCCCTCCGGGCCTTCGCCGCCATCGCGGCTCACACCACGTCCCCCAGCACACCGGACAGCGGAACCGGCGGCAGCGCACCTGCCGCCGACGCCCGGCACGTCGGAGAGAAGCAGTCATGAGCCTCACCCCACTGACCACCCTGCGCAGGACGGCATCGGAGATCGACGCCAAGACGCCCGCACACCGTGACCGGGCCATAGACGGGCTGCGCGCGCTCGCTCTGCTCGCCGTGCCGACCGGGCACTGGCTGCTCGGCGGATTCACGCTCGACACGGGCGGCGCGCTGCACAACGCCAGCCCTCTGGCCTCGTTCGGATTCTTCGCGCCGCTCAGCTGGGTGCTGCAGATGCTCGGCATCTTCTTCCTGGTCGGCGGCCATGCTTCCGCACTCTCGTATCGCCGGGCGGTGGCGCGCGGCGAGTCGACGAGGCGCTGGCTGCGCGGACGGGTGGCGCGTCTGGGCCGTCCGGTCCTCGGAGTGACGGCCGTCTGGGCCGCGCTGATCCCGGTGCTCTACGCGGCGGGTGTGCCGGGTGCGACGCTGCGCACGGCGTCCACGCTGGTGATACAGCCACTGTGGTTCGTCGGGATCTATGCGGTCGTCACCGCGCTCACCCCGTGGTGCATCAGGGCGGCCGAGCGGTTCGGTGCCGGGGCCGCGGTGCCCTTGCTCGGTTCGGTCGCCGTCGTCGACTTCCTGCGCTACGGCCCCTTCTCCGACGCCATGCCGTCCTGGCTGAGCCTGCTCAATCTGCTGCCCGGCTGGCTCTTCGCCTACCAACTGGGCGTCAGCTGGGGCGAGAAGAAGCTGGGCAGGCGCGGCGCGTGGCTGTTGCTGGCCGGAGGGACGGTCCTCTTCGCCGCTCTGCTGCTCGTCTTCCATTATCCGGCGTCGATGGTCGGCGTTCCGGGCGAGGCCCGGACGAATTCACACCCACCGTCATTGCTGGTCTTGGCGCTGGCGGCCGCGCAGAGCGGTGCGGCGATCCTGTTGCACGAGCGCATCGGCGCGTTGCTGCGCAGGCCCGCTCTGTGGGCGCCGGTCGTCGTGATCAACCTGTCGGCGATGACCGTCCTGTGCTGGCATCAGACGGCGATGCTCGCGGCGGCCGTGCCCGGCTCGTTCCTGGACGGCACACTGCCGGGGCTGACGGCGGGGCCGGACACCTGGGGCTGGATAGCCGCCCGGGTCGCGTGGCTCCCGGTCTTCGGAGCGCTCCTGCTGCTGATAGGCCGGTACACCCGCGGCTTCGAGGCACCGTGGAAGCGGGCCACACATGCGCGACGGGCACTCGCCGGGCTCCTGGCGGCCGGGTTCGCGGTCTTCGCACTGGGTCTGGCGTGAGCGGAAGCAGCCCGGAGTCCGGGTGGCTCGCCGGATGCTTCGCCGAATGCCTCGCCGGGTGGGGCCGTTGCGGCACGGTTCCCACCCGGCGGAGGGGCCCGGGGTCCGCTACTCGCCGCCGGCCGAGGTGAAGGTCATGTCGGCGTAGCGGTCGCCCGCGACCCGCGAGGCGATGGGGTCGAGGAGGGCGAGTTCGGAGGAGGTGAGTTCGAGGCGGGTGGCCGCGGTGTTCTCCTCGACGCGGGTGCGCTTGCGGGTGCCGGGGATCGGGACGACGGCCAGGTCATGGGCCCGGGCCTGCTGCTGGACCCAGGCGAGAGCGACCTGGCCGGGGCTCGCGCCGTGGGCGGCGGCGACGGTGCGGACGGGTTCGAGGAGGGCCGCGTTGGCGGCGGCGTTGTCGCCGGTGAAGCGGGGCTGCTGGCGGCGGAAGTCGTCCGCGCCGAGTTCCTTTTCGGCGCTGACGAACGAGCCGGTGAGGAAGCCGCGGCCGAGCGGAGAGTAGGGGACGAGAGCGACGCCGAGATCAGCGGCGACAGGGACCACGCCCTGCTCGATGTCACGGCTGAAGAGCGACCACTCCGACTGGAGGGCGGCGATGGGATGGACGGCGTGGGCGGCGCGGAGTTCGGGGCCGGTGACCTCGCTGAGGCCGAGGTGCTTGACCTTGCCCGCGGCGACCAGTTCGGCCATGACGCCGACGGTTTCCTCGATGGGCACCTGCGGGTTGCGGCGGTGCATGTAGTAGAGGTCGATGGTGTCCACGCCGAGGCGCTGGAGGCTGGCGTCGATGCAGGCGCGGATGTAGGAGGGGTCGTTGTTGATGATCCGCTTGGTCGAGTCGTTCGGGTCGATGGACAGGGCGAACTTGGTGGCGATGACCACCTCGTCGCGGTGGGCCTTGAGGAAGGGGGCGAGGAACTTCTCGTTCTCGCCGGCGGCGTAGGCGTCGGCGGTGTCATAGAAGGTGACGCCCAGTTCGAGGGCGCGCTCCAAGGTCGCTCGGGCCTCCTGCGCGTCGGTGGGACCGTAGGCAAAGCTCATGCCCATGCAGCCGAGTCCCTGGACGCCGACTTCGGGACCGCCTGTCCCGAGCTGCACCTTCGCGATCGGGTCGGGGCTCTGGCCCGCGGACCCGGTGGTACCGGCCGTCCCACCGGTGCCTGTCATTCCGGTGGTGCTGGTCGAGCCGGTGGTGCTGGTCGAGCCGGTCGTCGTAGCCGTCTCGGAGGTGTCGGGGGTGTCGGGCGTCTTGGCGGTCATCAGTTTCAGAGCCTCTCCGACGCCGGGCGGGCGTCAGCGTAAAAGTTGATCTTGTAGTCGAGGACGGCGAGCGTGTCCTGGAGCTCCGTGATGCGGGTGCGGACGTCGCGGCGGGTCTGCTCGAGGAGTTCCTGGCGCTCGGTGAAGGTGTGGTCGCCCTCGCGCACCAACTCGGCGTAACGGACCATGTCCGCCACCGGCATGCCGGTCAGGCGGAGCTTGCCGACGAAAGTGAGCCAGTCGAGGTCGCGGTTGCGGTAGCGGCGCTGGCCCGTGTGGGAGCGGTCGATGTGCGGCATCAGGCCGATTCGCTCGTACCAGCGCAGGGTGTGTGCGGTCAGGCCGATGAAGGCGACGACCTCGCTGATCGTGTAGCGGTCCTGCCCGTTGGGGCGGGGGTGCGCGGAGGGTGCCGAGGCGCAGCTGTCCGCCTTGGTGGCGGCTTCGGCGCCGGCCTCCGTGGCTGCGCCGGTACCGGGGCCCGTGCCAGTACCAGGGCCGGGGCTTGTGCCAGTGCCGGGGCCTGCGGTGCTGTCCGTGGGCTCGGCGGAACCGGGGGGCGTCTTGGTCACGCCACGCGCGGGGCCCTGTGTGCGGGTGGTCTCGGTCTCCATCACCGTCATGACCACCACGCTAGAACCTTGGAGTGCGCTCCAAGCAAGCAGAACCGGGAGGAAATATGTGACGGAAACAAATCCTCGGAAAATCGGGGGACGCCGCCGCGGGTCGTGGTTACGGTGCCGATCATGAGTGCTGTACGTCGTGCCACGCCAGAGGATGCCGAGGAACTGATGAGGCTGCGGCAGGTGATGATCGACTCGATCTTCGCCACCCGCCCCGCCGGGGCCGCCGAATCCGACACCGGGTGGCATGCCGAGTCCCTCTGCGTGGTGCGGGACAAGCTGGCCGATCCGGAGGGCGACTTCGCCGCCTTCGTCGTCGACCAGCCCGGCAGGCCGGGGAAGCTGGCGGCGCTGGTGGTGGGGACGCTGGATTACCGCATCGGGCGGGCCGGTAATCCGCGGGGGCTCATCGGTCATGTGTTCAGCGTCGCCACTGATCCGGATCACCGGCGGCGGGGGCACGCGCGGGCCTGCATGGAGGTGCTTCTCGACTGGTTCCGGGAGCGGGGGGCGGGAAGCGTGGATCTCAACGCGTCGGCGGAGGCGGAGCCGCTGTATGCCTCGCTGGGCTTTGTCCGCAAGCCCGACCCCTCGATGCGGCTGAGCCTGTAGGCCGCTTAGTCTCGTACACATGCAGAGCCTGGCGTTGATCGAGAACTGGCCGGTCCCCACCGCTGCCGCCGCCGTCGTTCGCGCGGACGGAACGGTGCTCGGGGCGCACGGACCCACCGGGCACCGTTTCGCGCTCGCTTCGGTCACCAAACCGCTGGCGGCGTACGCGGTGCTCGTGGCGTACGAAGAGGGTGCCGTCGAGCTCGACGAACCCGCCGGGCCCGAGGGGTCGACGGTGCGGCATCTGCTGGCGCACACCAGTGGGCTCGCGTTCGACGAGCACCGGGTGACGGCGCCCGCCGGGACCCGGCGGCTGTACTCGAACGCGGGGTTCGAGGTCCTCGGGGATCACATCGCCAAGGCGACGGACATTCCCTTCGGGGAGTATCTGCGGCAGGCCGTGCTCGAACCGCTGGGGATGGGGGCCACCTCGCTCGACGGGGATGCGTCGCCCGCCAAGGACGGGGTGTCCACCGTCGACGACCTGGTGAAGTTCGCCGCCGAGGTGCAGGCGCCGCGGTTGCTCGATCCGCAGACGGTGGCCGAGGCGATGTCCGTGGTACATCCGGGGCTGAAGGGCGTGCTTCCCGGTTACGGGCATCAGAGTCCCAACGACTGGGGGCTCGGGTTCGAGATCCGGGACTCCAAGTCGCCGCACTGGACGGGGAGTTCGTCCTCGCCCCGGACGTTCGGGCACTTCGGGCAGGCGGGGACGTTCCTCTGGGTCGATCCCGATGCGGGGGCGGCGTGTGTCGCTCTGGCGGACCGGGCGTTCGGGCCGTGGGCCGTCGAGGCGTGGCCGCCGTTCACCGACGCGGTCCTTGCCGAGCTGTAGGCCTGTCCCCCGGGCGGGCCCGGCGCGGGTTCCGTTCCCTCGCGCCGACCCGACGGGCGCGAGGTGCCGCAGCTCAGCCCCCCGCCATCTCCCACACCAGCAGCTCCGCGCCACCGCTCCCCGGCGACGACACCGCCTCCAGGCCCTCGGACCCCGTGATGCGCGCCGCGTCGCCGGACAGCAACGTCTCGCCGCCCAGGTCGACTTCGCCCCGGACGACGTGGACGTACGCGAAGGGGGCGTCCGGGATCGCGGTGCGTTCGCCCGCGCCGAGTCTGCGGACGTGGAGGAGCGCGCCCGCCGCCGGGACCGCGTACGGGGTGGAGTCCGCGATGCCGTGGACCACCTCGTAGGACGGCTCGCCGCCCGGCGAGAGAGGGGACAGCCACATCTGGACGAAGACCAGGGGGCCCTCCCCGTCATTGCGTTCCACATGGCGGACACCGCCCGCCGCGCTCAGATGCTGGACGTCCCCCGGCCGCACGACCGACTCGTGCCCGGCCGAGTCGCGGTGGGTCAGCTCGCCCTCCGTCACCCACGTCACGATCTCGGTGTGGCTGTGCGGGTGTTCGTCGAAGCCCGCGCCGGGCGCCAGACGCTCTTCGTTGCAGGCCAGGACCGCGCCGAAGCGGACGTTGTCCGGGTCGTAGTGCGGCCCGAAGGAGAAGGCGTGGAAGGACTCGATACCGGCGCCGGGCTCCCCGCCGCGGTACCGGTCGCCTGAGCGCCGTACATCAATCACACACCCCACGTTAGACCCGGCACCGCACACCCCCGTCCCGATAAGGCAGTCTTGTCCCCGTGCCCGAACCCTCTGCGAACGAAGCCCGCCAGGACGCTCATCAGGCAGCCCACGAGGAAGCCGCGCGCCACGAGGAAGCCGCCCGCCAGGACGCGCACCGGAAGGCTCACGCGCACTCAGCCACGCTGAAGCGCCTCGAGCAGTCATCCGGCAGCCTCGCGGCGCAGGCCATCGCGCGCATGGACGAGACGCTGTCCTGGTACCGGGCGATGCCCCCGGAGAACCGCTCCTGGATCGGCCTGGTGGCGCAGGCCGGCATCGCCGCCTTCACCGAGTGGTTCCGTCACCCGGACGCCCCCCAGGCCATCTCGACCGACGTCTTCGGCACCGCCCCGCGCGAGCTGACCAGGGCGATCACCCTGCGCCAGACCGTGGAGATGGTGCGTACGACGATCGAGGTGATGGAGTCGGCGATCGACGAGGTCGCGGCCCCCGGCGACGAGTCCGTCCTGCGCGAGGCACTGCTCGTGTACGCCCGCGAGATCGCCTTCGCCACCGCGCAGGTCTACGCGCAGGCCGCCGAGGCACGCGGTGCCTGGGACGCCCGCCTCGAATCGCTCGTCGTGAACGCCGTGCTCTCCGGAGAGGCCGACGAAGGGGCGGTGAGCAGGGCCGCCGCGCTCGGCTGGAACTCCCCCGAGCACGTCTGTGTCGTCCTCGGCACCGCTCCGGACGGCGACAGCGAGCTCACCGTCGAGGCCATCCGCCGCGCCGCACGGCACGCAAAGCTCCAGGTCCTGACCGGGGTGCTCGGCGACCGTCTGGTCGTCATCGCGGGCGGCAGCGACAATCCGCTGCAGGTCGCCAAGGGCCTGATCGGCCCGTACGCGGCCGGGCCCGTCGTGGCCGGCCCCATCGTTCCCGACCTGCTCGCCGCCACCCGCTCGGCGCAGGCGGCGGCCGCCGGGCTCAAGGCCTGCGCCGCCTGGCAGGACGCCCCGCGTCCCGTCCTGGCGGACGATCTCCTGCCGGAGCGCGCGATCGCGAGCGATCCCGCCGCGCGCGAGCAGTTGGTGGAGGAGATCTACAGACCACTGGAGGAAGCGGGCTCCGCGCTCCTGGAGACGCTCAGCGTCTACCTGGAGCAGGCCAGCAGCCTCGAAGGTGCCGCGCGGATGCTCTTCGTGCACCCGAACACCGTGCGCTACCGGCTGCGACGTGTGACAGACGTCACCGGTTGGTCACCCTCCGATGTGCGCTCGGCATTCACTCTGCGGATCGCGCTGATCCTGGGGCGTCTGGCCGACGGGGATCTCCAACCATAGGATTTTGTCGGGCCTCTACAATTCCCCCAGCGGTTCTTCGTCCCTGTCCCCACGGGCGGCTCCCACCGTCCACAAGAGAGAGTGTGAGAGTGCTCGTACTCGTCGCTCCCGGCCAAGGCGCCCAGACGCCCGGCTTCCTGACCCCCTGGCTCGACCTTCCCGGCGCCGCAGACCGCATCGCCGCCTGGTCGGACGCCATCGGGCTCGACCTTGCCCACTACGGCACGCAGGCCGACGCGGACGCCATCCGTGACACCGCCGTGGCCCAGCCCCTCCTTGTGGCCGCCGGTCTGCTGTCCGCCGCGGCACTGGGTGACGCCCTCGCCGCGAACAAGCCCGGCGCGGTCGCGGGACACAGCGTCGGCGAGATCACCGCCGCCGCGTACGCGGGTGTGATCGGCGACGACGCCGCGCTCTCCCTCGTCCGTACGCGCGGCCTGGCCATGGCCGACGCCGCAGCGGTCACGGAGACCGGCATGGCGGCGCTGCTCGGCGGCGACCCCGAGGTCACCGTCCCGCACCTGGAGAAGCTCGGCCTGACGCCGGCGAACGTGAACGGCGCGGGTCAGATCGTCGCCGCGGGCACGGCGGAGCAGATCGCCGCGCTCGCGCAGGACAAGCCCGAAGGCGTGCGCCGCGTCGTACCGTTGAAGGTGGCGGGCGCGTTCCACACGCACCACATGGCTCCCGCGGTCACCACGCTGGAGGAGGCCGCCAAGTCCCTGGACCCGGCCGACCCGCAGCTGACGTACGTCTCCAACCGTGACGGCCGGGCCGTCACGAGCGGTGCGGAGGTCGTGTCCCGCCTGGTGGGCCAGGTGGCCAACCCGGTGCGCTGGGACCTGTGCATGGATACGTTCAAGGACCTCGGCGCCACGGCGATGATCGAGCTGTGCCCCGGCGGCACGCTGACCGGTCTCGCCAAGCGCGCCCTGCCCGGCGTACGGACGGTGGCACTCAAGACACCCGACGACCTCGACGCCGCTCGTGAGCTCATCGCCGACACCGCATCCGCCGCCGACGCGGCGGGTGCCTGAGAAGGAGCCAGGAGAGCATGTCGAAGATCAAGCCCAGTAAGGGCGCCCCGTACGCGCGCATCATGGGTGTCGGCGGCTACCGCCCGACTCGTGTCGTGCCCAACGAGGTGATCCTCGAGACGATCGACTCGTCCGACGAGTGGATCCGCTCCCGCTCCGGCATCGCGACCCGGCACTGGGCCTCCGACGAGGAGACCGTGGCGGCGATGTCCGTGGAGGCGTCCGGCAAGGCGATCGCCGACGCGGGCATCGCTCCGGAGCAGATCGGCGCGGTCATCGTCTCGACCGTCTCGCACTTCAAGCAGACCCCGGCCATCGCCACCGAGATCGCGGACAAGATCGGCGCGGGCAAGCCCGCCGCGTTCGACATCTCCGCGGGCTGCGCCGGATTCGGCTACGGCCTGACCCTCGCCAGGGGCATGGTCACCGACGGCTCCGCCGAGTACGTGCTGGTCATCGGCGTGGAGCGGCTCAGCGACCTCACCGACCTGAGCGACCGCGCGACGGCGTTCCTGTTCGGTGACGGCGCCGGTGCCGTGATCGTCGGCCCCTCCAAGGAGCCGAGGATCGGCCCGACGGTCTGGGGCTCGGAGGGCGACAAGTCCGAGACGATCAAGCAGACGATCTCCTGGGAGGAGTACCGCGCGGGCTCCCCCGAAAAGTTCCCTGCGATCACGCAGGAGGGCCAGGCGGTCTTCCGCTGGGCCGTGTTCGAGATGGCGAAGGTCGCACAGCAGGCGCTGGACGCGGCCGGAATCAGCGCGGACGACCTGGATGTCTTCATTCCGCACCAGGCCAACGAGCGGATCATCGACTCGATGGTGAAGACTCTCAAACTGCCGGCTCATGTCACGGTCGCCCGTGACGTGCGCACCACCGGCAACACGTCGGCAGCCTCGATTCCGCTCGCGATGGAGCGGCTCCTGGCGACCGGCGAGGCGAAGAGCGGCGACACTGCGCTCGTCATCGGCTTCGGGGCGGGTCTCGTGTACGCCGCTACGGTCGTTACCCTCCCCTAGGCATCACGTCCGGATCATTCGGTCCGTACGGCTGTAAACCAACCTGCCGCTGCCGCGGCGGGCGCCACACCCTCTGGATACATAGAAGGAGCGCCAACATGGCCGCCACTCAGGAAGAGATCGTCGCCGGTCTCGCCGAGATCGTGAACGAGATCGCCGGCATCCCGGTCGAGGACGTCCAGCTGGACAAGTCCTTCACCGACGACCTGGACGTCGACTCGCTGTCCATGGTCGAGGTCGTCGTCGCCGCCGAAGAGCGCTTCGACGTCAAGATCCCCGACGACGACGTCAAGAACCTCAAGACGGTCGGCGACGCGACCAAGTACATCCTCGAGCACCAGGCCTGATCAGGCCGCACTGCTGAAGCAACAGGCCTGACAAGGCTGTACTGCTGTCGCCACCCGGCGGTGGCGCCGCTGATCCCCTCAACACCGTGGAGAAATTTCCTGTGAACCCGACCAATCGCACCGTGGTCGTCACCGGTATCGGCGCAACCACACCGCTGGGTGGCGACGCAGCCTCGACCTGGGAGGGTCTGCTCGCGGGCCGTTCCGGTGTCCGTCTTCTCGAGCAGGACTGGGCGGCCGAGCTGCCGGTCCGCATCGCGGGCCAGATCGCGGTCGAGCCGGGCGAGGTCATTCCCCGCCCGCAGGCCCGCAAGCTGGACCGTTCGGCGCAGTTCGCGCTGATCGCGGCCAAGGAGGCCTGGGCCGACGCGGGCTACACCGCGAAGGCCGGCGAGGACACCTCCGTCGACCCGCACCGCCTCGGCGCGGTCATCGCCTCCGGCATCGGCGGCGTGACCACCCTGCTCGACCAGTACGACGTGCTCAAGGAGAAGGGCGTACGCCGCGTCTCCCCGCACACCGTGCCGATGCTGATGCCCAACTCCCCGTCGGCCAACGTCGGCATCGAGCTGGGCGCCCACGCGGGTGTGCACACCCCCGTCTCGGCCTGCGCGTCGGGCGCGGAAGCCATCGGCTACGCGATCGAGATGATCCGCACCGGCCGCGCCGACGTCGTCGTCGCGGGCGGCACGGAGGCGGCGATCCACCCGCTGCCGATCGTCGCGTTCGGCAACATGATGGCGATGTCCAAGAACAACGACGACCCCGAGGGCGCCTCGCGCCCCTACGACGTCGACCGCAACGGCTTCGTGCTCGGCGAGGGCGCGGGCGTGATCATCCTGGAGTCCGAGGAGCACGCCAAGGCCCGCGGCGCGAAGATCTACGCGGAGGCCGTCGGCCAGGGCATCTCGGCCGACGCCCACCACATCACGCAGCCCGAGCCCTCCGGCAACGGCATCGCGGCGGCGCTGCAGAACCTCATCGACGGCACGGACCTCAAGCCCGCCGAGATCGTGCACGTCAACGCGCACGCGACCTCGACGCCGCAGGGTGACGTCGCCGAGATCAAGGCGCTGCGCAAGGCCTTCGGCGACGACGTCGACCACATGGCGATCGCCAGCACGAAGTCGATGACCGGCCACCTGCTCGGCGGCGCGGGCGGCGTGGAGACCGTGGCCACGGTCCTCGCGCTGAAGCACCGCATCGCCCCGCCGACGATCAACATCGAGAACCTCGACCCCGAGGTCGACGCGGACGTCATCCGCGACGAGGCCCGCCCGCTGCCCGAGGGCAGGATCGCGGCCCTGAACGACTCGTTCGGCTTCGGCGGCCACAACGTGGTCCTCGCGTTCCGCTCCGTCTGAGCGACCGGCCGCAAGCCAACCGGCTGTACGTGACGAAGGGCCCCCACCGTCTGGTGGGGGCCCTTCGCCGTGCGGGTCTTGTGCCCGTCAGACGACCTGGTGGAGCCAGCGCACCGGGGCGCCCTCTCCCGCGTACCGGAAGGGCTCCAGCTCGTCGTCCCAGGGCTTGCCGAGCAGCTTGGCGAGCTCGTCCTCCAGATCGCTCTCGCCGCCCTTGGAGCGGGCCAGGGCGGCGCGCAGCCGGTCCTCCGGGATCAGGATGTCGCCGTGGATGCCGGTGACCGCGTGGAAGATCCCGAGCTCGGGCGTGGCGCTGTACCGCTCGCCCTCGGCCGTGGGACACGGCTCGGAGGTGACCTCGAAGCGCAGCAGCTGCCAGCCGCGCAGGGCGGAGGCGAGTTTGGAGGCGGTGCCCACCGGGCCGCGCCAGGAGAACTCCGATCTCCAGCTGCCGGGCGCCGCCGGCTGTCTGATCCAGTCGAGGTTGACGCGCGCGCCGAGGACGCCCGCGACGGCCCATTCGACGTGCGGACACAGCGCGCGCGGTGCGGAGTGCACGTACAGGACTCCACGTGTCGTCACCGGGACCTCCAGTGTGGGTCGAGGTTCGCCTTCCCCAGCGGCCTCGCGCCCGTGCCGAGCGTTGCGGCCCCGAATCCGGGAAACTCCCGAAACGGGACAGATGTGACGTGATGTAATTTAGCGGAACCGAAAAGGCTGGGTGCCACTGGGTGGCGAGGCTACCGTGCGGCGGGGCAAGGAGTGTGACGTACCGTCGGTCCCAAGGCCAGGATTCTCACCATTCACTCGCAGGTGCGCCGAAACGGTGCGGTCGGCCTACGGCAAGCGGACGGCCCACGGCGACAGAGCGGACGGCCTACGGCAACAGAGGGGACCCGAGGATGCGGAACCGAAGCCACCGCCCGCGTGCCGCCGTCGCCATGGCCACGGCGGTTCTTCTCGGCGCCGGCGCGCTCACCGCGTGCGACGCCTCCGGCGGCGACTCCCCCGCGCCCAGGGGACCATCGGCACAGAAGCCCTCTCCCAAGCCCACCCCGACCTGGGACGCGAGCCCGGACTCCCTGGCCGCCGTCGGCGACTCCATCACCCGCGGCTTCGACGCCTGCGCGGTGCTCGCCGACTGCCCCGAGGCGTCCTGGGCGACCGGCACGGACTCCGAGGTGCGCAGCCTCGCGACGCGCCTGCTCGGCAAGGAGCGGGCCGCCGACCACAGCTGGAACCACGCCAAGACCGGCGCGCGCATGGCGGATCTCCCCGGCCAGGTGGAGCAGGCGGTGGCCAACCGCCCCGAACTGCTCACGGTGATGGCGGGCGCGAACGACGCCTGCCGCCCCTCGGCGGCTTCCATGACCCCGGTCACCGAGTTCCGCGCCGACTTCGAGAAGGCGATGCGCACGCTGCGGCGCGAGCTGCCCAAGACCCAGGTGTATGTCAGCTCGGTGCCGGATCTGATGCGGCTCTGGTCGCAGGGGCGCACCAATCCCCTTGGCAAGCAGATCTGGAAGCTGGGCATCTGTTCCTCGATGCTGGCGGACCCGGACGCGCGGGACGCGGCGGCGACGCAGCGGCGGGAGTCCGTGCAGGACCGGGTGATCGCGTACAACAAGGTGCTCAAGGATGTGTGCGCGAAGGATCTGCGCTGCCGGTACGACGGCGGTGCCGTCTTCGACTACCGCTTCGACGGCGACCAGTTGAGCCACTGGGACTGGTTCCACCCCAGCAAGAACGGCCAGTCGCGCCTAGCCGAACTGGCCTACCGGCAGGTGAAGGCCAAGGATCCCGAGAGTTGATACCGGAGGCCGCGGGCGCCGCGGCCCGGCGTAGGGTCACGATCATGCGCAGTGAACTCTTCGGGACGCTCCCCGACGGCACCTCCGTCCATCGCTGGACCCTGGAAAGGGGCGGGGTGCGGGTACGCGTCCTGACGTACGGCGGGATCATCCAGTCGGCGGAAGTTCCCGACCGGGCGGGACGGCGCGAGACGGTGGCCCTCGGCTTCGACGATCTCCAGGGCTATCTCGATCACCCCGGGCCGTACTTCGGGGCGCTGGTGGGCCGGTACGCGAACCGGATCGCGGGCGGCGAGTTCACGCTGGACGGGCGGACGTACCGCCTGGCGCGGAACAACGACCCCAACGCGCTGCACGGCGGCACCGCCGGCTTCGACAAGCGGGTGTGGGAGGCCGCGGAGGTCGAGCACGGGGTGCGGCTCACACGGGTGAGCCCGGACGGCGAGGAGGGGTATCCCGGACGGCTCGCGGTGTCGACGACGTACACCCTGGACGGGACGGGCGCGCTGCGGATCGCCTACGAGGCGACGACGGACGCCCCGACCGTCGTGAACCTCACCAACCACTCGTACTGGAATCTCGCCGGCGCCCGCAGCGGGAGCGGCGCCGGGGGTCACGAGTTGCGGATCGACGCGGCGCGCATCACGCCGACGGACGGGACGCAGATCCCCACCGGGGTGCTGGAGGACGTCGAGGGGACGCGCTTCGACTTCCGGGCGGCCCGGAAGGTCGGTGACGGCATCGACCACAACTACGTCCTGGACAAGGGCGTCACCGCGCGGCCGGTCGAGGTGGCGGAGCTGAGCGACCCGGCGTCCGGGCGTGTGCTGAGCGTCGCGACGACGGAGCCGGGCCTTCAGCTCTACACGGCGGACCACTTCGCGAAGCCGCTGCCGTTCGCGCCGGGCGACGGGGTCGCCCTGGAGACGCAGCACTTCCCCGACTCCCCCAACCGGCCGCAGTTTCCGCAGACGGTGCTGCGGCCGGGTGAGGTGTACCGCTCGGAGACGGTGTACGGCTTCTCGGTCCGATAGGGCGATCGGCCCGCGTCAGACGGCGATCGGCCCGCGTCAGACGGCGGTCGCCCCGCCTCAGACGGCGATCGTCTCGCTCAGCCTGCGGTCGGTGAGCGAGCGGCCCGCCTGGACCTCGTACGAACCGCCTTGGTAGGCCCAGGAGTCGCTGTCCTCGTCCCACGTCTCGAAGGCCCGGCGCGGGAGTTCGATCCGGACCTCCGCGCTCTCGCCGGGCCCTGCCTCGACGCCCGCGAAGCCGGCGAGCCAGCGGGCCGGGCGGTGGCCGTCGTCCGCGGCAGGGGCGAGGTAGACCTGGACGACCTCGCGGCCCGGGCGGCTGCCGGAGTTGCGCACGCGGACCGTGGCCGTCGTGCCCTGCACGTCGAGGGATTCGTACGTCCAGTCGGTGTAGCCGAGGCCGTGGCCGAAGGGGTAGGCGGGAGTGGCGCCCGCCTTCTCCCAGGCGCGGTAGCCGATGAACACACCCTCGGTGTAAGCGAGCTCACCGTCGGCGGGGGTGACCTCGGTGACCGGCGCGTCCGCGAGGGCGCCCCAGGTGGTGGGCAGCCGCCCGCCGGGCTCCCCGGCGCCGAGCAGCACGTCGGCGAGCGCGGCGCCGCCCTCCTGGCCCGGGAACCAGCTCAGCAGCACCGCCGCCACGTCGTCGCGCCACGGGAGTTCCACCGGTGAGCCGGAGTTGACGACCACGACCGTACGGGGGTTGGCGGCGGCCACCGCGCGTACGAGGTCGTCCTGGCGGCCGGGCAGCCGCAGGTCCTTGCGGTCGAAGCCCTCGGACTCGACGCGCTCGGTGGTGGCGACGACCACGACCGCCGTTTCCGCGCCGCGGGCCGCCCGGACGGCCTCGGCGATCAGCTCGTCGGGGTCGCGCCGCGGCTCCAGGTGCACGAAGGAGAACACGACGCCGGGAAGCGGGGCCGCGTACTGCTTGTCGAGCGGGTGGAGCAGGGAGACCTCGACGGTCTCGCCCTCCGTCAGGCTCACCTTGGCGCGCTCGACCGGTGAGCCGAAGAACGCCTCGAAGGGGTCGGACTCGGGGCCCATCACCTGGGACCCGTCGAAGACGACGTCGCCGCCGACGCTCAGCGTGAAGGCGCCCAGGCCCCGGGTGCCGAAGGAGTGCTCGCCGCTCACGCGCGGCGTGAACGTGCCGACGACCTCGATGGAGGCCATCGTCTCGTGGGTGACGCCTTCGGGCAGGTCGTCTCCGATCCACTGGACCTGGCCGGAGGGGAGACTGCCCTCGCCCAGGACGTTGCCGTCCGCATCGCGGCAGACGGCACGCAGCTCGAACCCCTTGTCGGCGGGGGCCAGTTCGTCGCTGGGGTCGGCGCCGACCGCGTACGTCAACTGGTCCTCGCCGAGCGCCGCCGTGAGGCCGTCGAGCGGGGAGACCACGTGCGCGGGGAAGACGGTGGCGGAGCCGCCGCCCAGGACCCGGGCGTCGATCGCGGCGGCGCCGATGAGGGCGACGGAGGCGGTCGGCTTCAGCGGCAGCGCGTCGTTCTCGTTGCGTACGAGGACGAAGGCACGGCGGGCGATCTCGCGGGCCAGCGCCTCGCCGTCGATGTCGGCGGGCGCCTCGGTGACCGCGGGCTCGGCGCCTTCGAGGATGCCGACACGCGCGGCGAGCCGCAGGACCCTGCGCACGGCGTCGTCGACCGTCGACTCCTCGACCTGCCCGCCGCGCACCGCCTGCGCGAGCGCGTCGCCGTAGACGGTCCGCGGTCCCGGCATGGCGACGTCGAGGCCGCCCTCGATGGCGCCGGTGGTCGAACGGGCGGCCATCCAGTCGGAGACGTTGTAGCCGTCGAAGCCCCATTCGCCGCGCAGGACTTCGTCGACCAGGTAGCGGTGCTCGGTCATCGTCACGCCGTTGACCTGGTTGTACGCGGTCATGATGCCCCAGGGGTGGGCGTTGGCGACGATCGCTTCGAAGGGCGCGAGGTACAGCTCGCGCAGGGCGCGCGCCCCCACCTTGTTGTCGACGGTGAAGCGGTCGGTCTCGGCGTCGTTCGCCACGAAGTGCTTGACGGTCGTGCCGACGCCGCCGGACTGCACGCCCCGGACATAGCCGGTGCCGATGACGCCGGTCAGATACGGGTCTTCGCTGTACGCCTCGAAGTGCCGGCCGCCGCGGGGCGAGCGGTGCAGATTGACGGTGGGCGCGAGGAGGACGTGGACGCCCTTGCGGCGGGCCTCCTGGGCGAGCAGGGCCCCCGCGCGGCGGGCGAGGTCCTGGTCCCAGGTGGCGGCGAGCGCGGTCGGGGACGGCAGCGCGATGGACGGGTCGTCGGCGGTCCAGCGGGTGCCGCGCACGCCGATCGGGCCGTCCGACATCACGAGGGACGCCAGGCCGACGGCGGGCAGCGGGTGCAGCGACCACATGTCGCGCCCGCCGAGCAGCCGGGCCTTGTCGTCCAGGTCCAGCTTGCCGAGCGCGGCCTCCACGACCGCCTCCCGCGCCTGGTCGGCCTGCGTGGCTCCGGGGCCCCGGGTTCCCGCCATGGCGGTACCTCCTGGTTGAAGTCCGTTCCGTATCTGCCCTCCATCCTGCCTGGCCTACCTGTAGACCGGTAGATTTCGTAACCTGGACGTTATATTTTGATCGGTATGGCGTACGGTCGTCCCGCGGGCAGGACCGAGAACGTGAAGAGGCAGACGCGATGGCTCCCAAGACCAGGACCACGGCGAAGGCGACGGCCAAGGCCACCACCAGGGCCAGGAGCGAGGAGCGGCGTGCGGAGATCCTCCGGGCCGCCCTGGAGGTGATCGCCGAGCGCGGCTACCGCGGCGCGAGCCTGGGCGCCGTCGCCGAGCGGGTCGGGCTCACCCAGCAGGGCCTGCTGCACTACTTCCCCACGAAGGACGCCCTCCTGGTCGCCGTCCTGGAGGCCCGCGACCAGTGGGACGCGGTCCCGTCGAACGAGATCCGCCTCGATCTGCTCGGCTCGCTCGTCGAGTACAACGCGATGCGCCCCGGCATCATCCAGACCTTCTCCGCGCTGCTCGGCGAGAGCGTCACGGACGGGCATCCGGCACGGGAGTACTTCACCGAGCGGTACGGATCGGTGCGGGAGAAGTTCGCGGCGGTCCTGCGCGCGGAGTACGGGGAGCGGCTGCCCGGCGGGCTCACTCCGCAGGCCGCGGCGCCGCTGCTCGTCGCGGTGATGGACGGGCTCCAGTACCAGTGGCTCCTGGACCCCGGATCGGTGGACATGGCGGGGGCGTTCAGGGACTTCCTCGCCCTCCTGCACGGCGGCAGCGAGTGATCAGGCGGCCCGGACGGCCGCCACGACGTCGATCTCGATGAGCGCCTCGGGGCGGAAGAGCCGGGGCACCTCGACCGTCGTGCTGGTGGGCGGGGTCGCGGTGAGGAACCGCGCGCGTACGGCGGCGTAGGCGGGCAGGTCGCCGAGGTCCGTCATGAACGTACGGATGTTGATGACGTCGTCGAGGCTCGCGCCGTGCGCCGCGAGCAGGGCGGACAGGGTCTCGAAGATCCCGCGGCTCTGCGCGGCGGTGTCGTCGCCTTCGGCGATCTGGCCCGAGAGGTACAACAGGGCGCTCCCGTCGTCGAGTTCGACGCGGGCGACCTGGGAGTAGGGGCCGAGCGGCCGGGGCGCTGATGCGGGGTTGTCGAGGGTGACGCGCATGGGGCGGGGTGCTCCTTTCGGGGTGCGGCTACTTGGTGTTCCGGATGTGGGCGGCTGCCCGTGCGATGTCCTCGTGGGCGATCCGCGGGTCCGCGGCGGCCGCCTCGTAGTGGGCGAGGACCGCCTCCATGGCCGGGAGGCGGGCGGCTCGTGTCGCGAGCACCACGTCCTTCACCGCGAGGTCGCTGCCGAAGTGCACGTCCGTGGCGAAGGCACGGCCCACCGCGCCTCCGAGATGCCCTCCGGCGAGTGCGCCCCTGGCGGTCTCCTCGTCGAGGCCGAGGGCGTCCGCCAATTTCATCGCCTCGGCCACCAGGGCCACTCCCCCGATGACGGCGGTGTTGACGACGAGCTTCAGCGCGGCCCCCGAGCCGAGCGGCCCGGTGCGGGTCACCGCGCCGAAGCGGGCGAGTACATGCGCGAGGCCGTCCGCGTCGCCGCCCGCGAGAATGCCGAGCCGCCCCGCCGCCGCCTTGTCGGTGCTGCCCGTGACGGGTGCGTCGACGAGGGTCACGCCCTCCGGCAGCCTCGCCGCCAACTCCCGTACGACGTCGGGGCCGACGGTGGACATCTCCGCCCAGCGGGCGCCCGGCCGCAACCCGGGCACGACGGCGTCGGCGACGGCACACACCGCTTCGGGGCCCGTCAGCATCGTGATGACGACATCGGCGTCACGCACGGCCTCCGCGGGGCCGGCGGCGAGCCGGGCGCCCTCCCGCACCAGCGGCGCGGCCTTCCCCGCCGTCCGGTTCCAGACCGTCAACGGGTGCCCTGCCGAAAGGAGTCGGCGGGCCATCGGCGCACCCATGTGGCCGAGTCCAAGAAACGCGATCTTCTCCATGGCTCCGACGCTAGGCCTGCCCGCGCGATGCGACAAGCGAAGGTCTAGCATGCGAGCCATGCCCAATTCGCATACCGGACGGGCGGCCCCCGCCACCCCGGCGCAGGCCTCGCCGCCCGACCTCTCCACCGTCTGGCTCCGCGTGTTCCTGGACGTCTCGCGGCACGGCTCCTTCACGGTGGCCGCCCGTGATCTCGGCTGGACACAGTCCGCCGTCTCGCGGCAGATCTCCTCGCTGGAAGCGGCGCTCGGCGGCGATCCGCTCTTCGACCGGCTGCCGCGGGGCGTACGCCCGACCGCGCACGGCCGTACGCTCCTGCCGCACGCCGAGGCGACGATGGCCCGACTGCACGCCATGCAGCGGGAGTTGACGGCCCTGCGGGACGTGACCGGCGGAACACTGCGCTTCGGGGCGTTCGCGACGGCGGACGCGGCGCTCGTGCCGCGGGCCATCGCGGCGTTCCGCGCCCGGCATCCCGGCGTGACGCTGACCCGCGAGGAGGGCCTGACGCCCCGGCTGCTGGCCCGCCTCGGGGACGGTGAGCTCGACCTCGCGATCGTCTCGTCGACGGGCGGGGCGCTGAGCGCCGACAGCGGCGGCACAGACGCGTACGAGTTGCATCACCTCCTGGACGAGGCGCTGTACGTCGCCGTTCCGGCCGGGCACCCCCTGGCGGACCACGCTTCCGTACGCCTGCACCAACTCGCCGACGAGGACTGGATCTCCGGCAGCGCGCAGGCCGAGGGAACCCTCCTGGAGGAGGCGCACCGGCACGGTTTCCGCCCCCGGGTCGCTCACGTGGTCGCCGAGTGGACCGCCAAGCAGGGCTATGTGGCCGCCGGGCTCGGGGTCACGCTCGTGCCCGCCCTCGCCGCCGAGTCGGTCCGCCCCGACATCACCCTGGTCCCGGTGCACGACGAGGACGCACCGCCGCGCGCCGTGTACGCGGCGACGGCGCGGGGCAGGGCGGCTCCGCCCGCGGTGCAGCCGTTCCTGGCGGCACTGCGGGCCGCCGACCGATCGAGGCGGTCCTCGCGGATCATGCCGGGGTGAACCGCTAGCGGGCGCCGCCTTCCTGCCGGAATACTGCGATCACCCCACCGGCCACGGAAGGACTCCCGTGTCACTCTCGCCCAACGTCCCCCCGCGGCTCGCCGCGATCGGTGTCACCCTCCTGCTCTCCCTCGCCGCCGTGCCGCCCGCGTCGGCGACCACCGCGCCCGCCGCCACCACCGAGGAGCAGCGCCTCGACCGTGCGGCGCCGCAGGAGATCCTGCGGAGCAGCGGATTCGACACCGTGGCGCCGGAGTTCGCGCGGGCCCTGGAGCGCGCCCACTCGTACGGCGAGGCCAAGCGCGTCGTCGTACGGCAGGGAGAGGCGCTGTGGCGGCGTGCCGTCGACCGGGCGCAGGGCCGCGGCCCCGCCGGTGAGCTGAGCCGGGACGACGACCGGCCGCTGTACTGGGCGCGGCTCGGGATGACGCGTGAGCTGCGGCAGTGGGAGCCCGCCCGCTTCGGGGTGAGCGAGGCCCGCCAAAGGCTTCTCATACGGGCCCTTGAGGACGCGTCCCGCGGGCACGACTCCATCAGCTACCCGAAGAAGGATGCCGCGGGCCACCGCCTCAAGCGCATCCTCGTCACCGGCTTCGATCCCTTCACGCTCGACCGGGACGTCCGCATCAGCAACCCGTCAGGGGCGAGCGCCCTCGCGCTCGACGGCACGGTCATCGAGACCGCCGACGGTCCCGCGCGCGTGGAGACCGCCGTCTTCCCCGTCCGCTGGGACGACTTCGCCGAGGGCACGGTCGAGCGCACCCTGCGCGCCCACCTCCCCCGCGTCGACCTCTTCACGACCATCAGCCAGGGCCGCGCGGGCCGCTTCGACATCGAGCGCACCAACGGCGCCTGGCGGGGCGGCTTCCCCGACAACGAGAACCTCTCGCGCACGGAGACGGTCCCGGTGGCCGATCCGGCCTCGCAGCCCCAGTGGACGTCCACGACGCTCCCGTACAAGGAGATCGTGGGCGCGCAGACGGGCCGCTTCCCGGTGTACGACAACACGTCGGTGACCGAGATCCCGGCGGGCCAGAGCGCTCCCGTGGTCCGCCCGGACGGGCCCACCGCCGGTTCGACGGCGCGTGAGGGCGGCGGCGGCAACTACCTGTCGAACGAGATCGCCTACCGCGCGACGCTGCTCCGTGACCGCCTCGGCCTGCACGACCGCCTGCCCGGCGGCCATGTGCACACGCCGATCCTTCAGTTCGGGGCGGGCAACACGGACCCGGCCACGGGCAAGATCACCGATCCGGAGTTCGTGCGGAACCGCCTCGACATCATCGCGCAGGTGCGGAAGATCCTGACGACCGCTATGGACGCCCGCCGGTAGCGGACGGCACCTGGCCGCCGGGGCCGGACGAACCGTCCGGTCCCTGCGGGTCGTCGTCCCCGCTGTCCTCGCCCGCGAGTTCCCGCGCCATCAGCGTCGCTCCCGCGACGGCGCCCGGCATCAGGAACACCGCGACGAACGGCACGAGGAAGGCCACGGCGAGCGGCGTTCCGAAGCCCCAGGCCAGCATCTTGCGGCCGCGCAGCAGCGTGAGCCGCTCGCGGAGTTGGACGTTCCGGCGCTGCAACGCCACCGCGGTGAGCTCCTCGACCAGGAAGAAGCCGGTCACCATGAAGCCGAGCACCGGCACCACGGTCTGGCCGACGACCGGGATGAAGCCGAGGGCGAAGAGCAGGATGCCCCAGATCACGGCCCGTACGACGATGCGCAGACTGTCGCGCGCGGAGATCCACAGCTCGCGCCAGAGCGGCAGGCCCGACTCGGGGGCGTACCCGGCGACGGAGATGTCGACCTTCTCGGACAGCGACTCGTAGAAGGGCTGGCCGATCAGGAGCGTGACGGCCGTGAACGTGATCACCGAGAGGAGGAGGGCGAGCGCGAAGAGCAGCGCGGTGAGGAAACCTCGGAACAGGCCGCCCCAGGGCGATGACCAGTCGTCCGCGAAGGGCGTCGCCCAGCCGACGAAGTCCGCGCCCCACAGGGCGAGCGCCACGAGCGCCGCCGCGTACAGGAGCAGGGTGATCAAGCCGGGCAGCAGGCCGACTCCGTACTGCTTGCCGTGCTGGGCGACCCAGCGCTGGCCCTTCATCAAGTAGCCGAAGCCTCGTCCCAGATCACGCATGCGGCACAGCCTATCCGCCGGTCGCGGGCCCGCGGTCCACGGGACGCGTGGGGCCGAAGGCCCTCTTGTTGCGCGGGGGTTGAGACGGTAGACCACGCGTACTGATTCTCAACCGGAGGTACGTATGGGGATATCCCGGCCATCAAGACCCGTTCTGCTCACCACCCTCGCCTCGGCGGGAGCGCTCCTTTTCACCACGCTCGCCCCCGGCAGCGCGACGGCCGACCCCCGTCCCGGCGGGCGCGACATCCTGCGCGAGGGCTCGCCGCTCAGCAGCACGGAACGGGCCGCCAGGAACCCGGAGAGCGCCGCCGACCGTGCGCTGGGAGCATCCGCCGGGGCCGGCCTCGCGAGCGGCAAGAACCGCGGCTATCCCCGCGAGCAGAAGCTCACTCCGCCGCCGGCCAACCCTGACGACAAGTCGATAAAACTGGGCCTGGCGCCCTATCACTCCATAGCCCCGAAGCTGAATGACATCCAAGGCATCGGCGACCGGGTCAGCGTCGAGATCGCGGGCCGTTCGGCGGGCGGCCACCAGCTCTACCTGGTGACGGTCACCTCCCCCGAGTCCGCCGAGGAGACCGCACGCCAGGAGCGGATGCGCGACCTCATCGAGAACGCGCCCGGCACCGCCGCGAAGGACCCGGCGGTCAAGTCCTCGTACAAGACACCGGTCTTCGTCAACAACAACATCCACGGCAACGAGTGGGAGGGCACGGACGCCGCCCTCAAGCTCATCGAGAAGCTCGCGAAGGCCAAGGACGGCAAGACCAAGGACCTCCTCGCGCACAACCGGCTGTACTTCAACGTCACGGCCAACCCCGACGGACGGATCGCGGGCACCCGCGCCAACGCCAACGGCTTCGACCTCAACCGCGACTTCATCACCGCCTCGCAGCCCGAGGTCCGCGCGATGCGGCAGATAGCCGTCGACAAGCAGCCCGCGGTCATGATCGACCTGCACGGGTACGTCAACGGCACCCTGATCGAGCCGACGACTCCCCCGCACGGCGAGAACTACGAGTACGACCTCTTCCTCAAGAACACCTACGCCAACGCCCTGGGCATGGAGGCCGCGGTCAACGGCCTCGGCTACACCCCCGAGAAGGACGGCGTGGAGCCCGCGATCATCCCCTTCCGCGACCAGGAAGAGGGCTGGGACGACTGGCCGCCGATCTTCACCCCGCAGTACATGCCGTTCCACGGCGCGGTCGCCGCGCACACCATCGAGTTCCCGATGACCGTCAACAACGACGAGTACGACGAACTCCCGGTGCCCGAGCTGCGACGCCGTTCCGCGATCAACGTGGACATCGCGGGAGCGGCGATGTCGGCGACCCTCGCCTACACGCAGGAGCACCGGACCTCGGTGATCGCCGACCAGATCGAGACGTTCCGGCGCGGCGCGGCGGGCGCGAAGCAGGTGCCGGTGTCGCCGGAGACCGTGCCCGGGGTGCCCGGCATCGGTCCGGAGGACGTCTATACGACCGACTTCCCCCGCGCGTACGTGATTCCGCGGGGCAAGGAGAAGGGCGAGCGCGGCCAGCGTTCGGCGGCGGCCGCCTCGCGGCTCGTGGAGCACCTGCTCGACAACGACGTCCGTGTCCGCAGGGCGACGCGTGACTTCAGACTGGGCGGGGCCTCGTACGCCGAGGGTTCGTACGTCGTCGACATGCGCCAGCCCAAGCGCGGGCTCGCCAATGTGATGCTCGCCGACGGGCGCGACATCAGCGACAAGGTGTCCACCATGTACGACATCTCGGGGTGGAGCCTCGGGCGGCTGTGGGGCGCGACGGTGGACTCCGTGAAGGGCGGCTCGCTGTCCGGGGTGCGGTCGCGTGCCGTGGACTCCGCGTCGCGGGTCGGGTATGTCGCGTCGCGCGGGGATCTGCGGCTGCGGCTCGATGACGCGCGGGAGGTGGCCGCCCTCAACTGGCTTCTCGCGCGCGGTACTTCCGTGCGCCGGGCCGATGACGGGAGCGTGATCCTGCCGTCGTCCGCGCGGGGCGCCGCGGCCGCGGCGGCGAAGAGGTACGACGTCGCTTTCGACGCGACGAAGGCGAAGGGCGGTCCTGCCGTCCGCTCGACGCGGGTCGCTGCCGCCGTCACTCCGGGTGAACTGTTCGCGCTGCGGGAGATGAACTTCGACGTGGTGCCGGTGTCGACGGATGTCCTCAACGCCGGGTTCGACTGGAAGAAGTCGGGGGCGAGCGCGCTGTTCGTGTCGGCTGGGCTTTCGTACGGGGAGCTGAACGCGGGGGCGAAGGCCGGGCTCGACGCGTTTCTCGCCGGGGGCGGTGGTCTTGTCGGGCGGGGTTCGGAGGGGGCCGCGTTGAACTCCGACGCGAAGTTGCTCTCCGTGCGGGCGGTTTCCGGGAACGGGGATGCCAACGGTGTGGTGCGGGTCGTCAACTCCGGTGGTCCTGTCACCGGTGGTGCGCCGGAGCACTCGTTCGTCTACGCGCCCATGTGGTTCACCGGGCTGGGTAGTGGGGTGCGGGTCGAGCAGTCGTACGGGGGCGGGAATCCGCTGCTGTCCGGCCACTGGCGTGCGGTGGAGGGTGGCGCCGGTGGCCCCTCTGACGCCGCAGGTCAGGCCTCCGTCGTCAGCGGCGCCGCCGCGAAGTCCCGTGTGGTCCTGTTCGGCACCGAGCCCCTGTTCCGTGACCACCCCAAGGGGGTGTTCCCGCAGGTGGGGCGGGCGCTGCTGAGCGTGGGCCGGGGCTGAGGTCCGGGCGGTCCCTGCGGGGCTCTCCCCAATCCCGCCCCTTCCCGAAAACCCGCTCGGCGCGGGGGCCTTGTACGTACCGTCATCACCGGCTGCGCCGAGTTCGTCCTCAAACGCCGGACGGGCTGAAATTCCTGCCGGGCCGGGCTGAAATCTTTCAGCCGTCCGGCGTTTGAGGACGCCCCGGCGCAGCCGGTTTTCGGGAAGGGGCGGGGTTGGGGAATTCTCCTGGCTTTGCACGCAGTTGCACCACGCAGGGAGGTACCGAGAACCCATGACCCGCGAGATCAAGGTGCAAGGCACCACCGCAGCCGGATACGAAGCCGTCCGGGACGCGTTCACCGCGCTGCTCGCCGCGGAGAAGCCCGATCACGCCGCGCAGCTTTCCGCGTACGTGCAGGGAAAGCACGTCGTCGACCTCTGGGTCGGGCCGGACACCGGGCCCGAGACGCTGTTCGGCGTCTACTCCTCCACGAAGGGCGCCGCCTACCTCGTCATCGCCCTCCTCGTCCAGGACGGCGTCCTGGACCTGGATCAAAAAGTGGCCCACTACTGGCCGGAGTTCGCCGCCGAGGGCAAGGCAGACATCACCCTCAGGGAACTGCTCTCGCACCGCGCGGGCATCGTCGGCGCCGACTCCGGGTTCACGCCGGAGGAGGTCGCCGACGACCGCGCCGTCGCCGCGCGCCTGGCGGGCCAGCGCCCCTACTGGCGCCCCGGTACCGCCTTCGGCTACCACGCCCTCGCCATCGGCGCCCTGGCCGGCGAGGTCGTCCTGCGCGCCACCGGGCAGACCCTGCACGAGCTGTACGAGGAGCGGGTCCGGGCCCCGCTCGGGCTCGACCTCTACCTCGGGCTCCCCGAGGAACTGGAGCCCCGGTTCCGGTCCGTCCTTCCGATGATCCCGACCCCCGCGGAACAAGCCGCATTGGACGCGCAGCCGCCGCAGCCCGGCACCCTGGCCTCCATCGCCTTCAACCGCAACGGCGCGCACCCCACCGACCTGGAGGCGTTCCCCAACTCGCGCCTGGTGCGTGCCAAGGGGCCCGCGTCCGCGGGCGGTGTCGGCTCGGCGCGCGGCCTCGCCGGGATGTACGCGGCGGCGGTCACCGGGCTCGACGGCCGGGAGCCTCTGCTGAAGCCGGACACCGTGGCCGAGTTCGGGCAGATCCATTCCCATGGGTTCGACCTGGTGGCCAGGGCCCGCAAATCGTTCGGCGTGGGGTTCCAGAACGTCGCCGAGGCCTGGTATCCCTTCCTCGGCGCGGGTTCCATCGGGCACAAGGGCGTGGGCGGCTCGCAGGCGTTCGCCGATCCGCGCAGCGGGCTCGCCTATGGCTACACGCGGCGCCGCTTCCCCTTCCCCGCCGGTCCGGTCCCGGAGGACGAGCCCCTGGTGCGGGCCATCCACACGGCGACCGTCAGCCGCTGATCCGCACGACGGACCGCAGGGTCGCAGGACCGCACGACGCAGGGCCGCACCCCGGCGTTCCGGGGTGCGGCCCTGCGTGCGGATCCAGGGGAGAGCGTCAGGCGACGGCCAGCTCCACCTTGATGTTGCCGCGCGTGGCGTTCGAGTACGGGCACACCTGGTGCGCCTTCTCGACCAGGGACTGCGCGGTGGCCGCGTCCACGTTCGGGATGGAGGCGCTGATCGCGACCTCCAGGCCGAAGCCGCCGGCCTCGGTCGAGCCGATGCCGACCTTGGCGGTGACGGTCGAGCCCGTGATGTCGACGTTCTCCTTGCGGGCGACCACGCCGAGCGCGCCCTGGAAGCAGGCGCTGTAGCCGGCCGCGAAGAGCTGCTCGGGGTTGGTGCCCGCGCCGCTGCCGCCCATCTCCTTCGGCGGGTTCACGACCACGTCGAGCTTGCCGTCATCGGTGGCGACGCGGCCGTCACGGCCGTTCTCGGCGGTGGCGACGGCGGTGTACTTGACGTCGATCTGCTGGATGGACATAAGTGCCGGTTCCTCCTGAGATGTTCCGCGATGCGCGCCCACAGTCGCGACAATGTGGAATCACTTTATCGGATGCCGGAAAGTAACTTCCGGCGGTGCGTCTCGCGTGCCCTCGCCTCAGGCCAGGGAAACGACCATCTTTCCGGTGTTCTCGCCGCGCAGCATGCCGAGGAAGGCCTCCACGCCGTTCTCGACGCCCTCGACGAACGTCTCGTTGTACTTGAGCTCGCCGGAGCGGATCCAGGCGCCGACCTCGCTGACGAACTGCGGCTGGAGGTTCTCGTGGTCGCCGACGAGGATGCCCTGGAGGCGCAGGCGCTTGCCGATGATCATGGCCATGTTGCGCGGGCCCGGCGTCGGCTCGGTGTCGTTGTAGCCGGCGATCATGCCGCAGATCGTGGCGCGGCCGTGCACGTTCATGCGGCTGATGGCCGCTTCGAGGTGCTCGCCGCCGACGTTGTCGAAGTAGACGTCGATGCCGTCGGGGGCCGCCTCCTTCAGCTGCTCGACGACCGGACGCGGGTCCTTGTAGTTGAACGCGGCGTCGAAGCCGAGCTCCTCGACGAGGTGCTTCACCTTCTCGTCGGAGCCCGCCGAGCCGATGACGCGCGAGGCGCCCTTGAGCTTGGCCATCTGGCCGACCTGCGAGCCGACGGCACCCGCGGCGCCGGAGACGAACACGGCGTCGCCCTCCTTGAAGGAGGCGACCTCGAAGAGGCCCGCGTAGGCGGTCAGACCGGGCATGCCGAGCACGCCGAGGTACGCCGAGAGCGGCGCGGCCTGCGCGTCCACCTTGACGGCGTGCTTGGCCGGGACGGTCGCGTACTCGCGCCAGCCGGCGAAGTGCAGGACGTGGTCGCCCGCCGCGATCCCCTCGGCGTTCGACGCGACGACCTCGCCGACCGCACCGCCCTGCATGGGCTCGTCCAGCTTGAACGGCGGGGTGTACGACTTCACGTCGTTCATCCGGCCGCGCATGTACGGGTCCACGGAGAAGTGCAGGTTGCGGACCAGGATCTGGCCGTCGGCCGGGGCGGAGACAGGGGCCTCGCGCAGCGCGAAGTCCTCCGGGACCGGCCAGCCGTGCGGGCGGCGCACGAGGTGCCATTCGCGGCTGACGTCGGGGAGCTGCGCGGACCCGGGGGCCTCGGGGGTGACGGACATGCGGGCGTCCTCCTCCTGCTCAGGCTGCCGTCGCCGGCAGGCTGGTGTCTCGAAAATGCTTCAGGTTATGAAACAACCATGCTCCTACATATTTCATGATGTCAAGTAACCGGGTAGCCTGGAGCTCATGGCCACCACCAGCTCCCGCACCCCGCGCACCGACCCCCTGACGCTCGAAGTCGTCGAGCTCATCGGCACGGTCGTCGCGCGTTACTACGAGGAGTACGACGCCGCGGCGGGCAAGCACGCCCTCACCGGCGCGCAGGCACGCGTCCTCGGGCTGCTTTCCCTCGAACCGCTGCCCATGCGGCGCATAGCCCAGAAGCTGAAGTGCGAGCCGTCGAACATCACGGGGATCATCGACCGTCTGGAGGCGCGCGGACTCGTCGAGCGGCGGCCCGATCCGGCCGACCGCCGCGTGAAGCTCGCCGCGCCGACGGACGAGGGCCTCGCGGTCGCCCGCAGCCTGCGCGAGTCGCTGGACTTCGCCAGGGAGCCGCTCGCCGAGCTCTCCCGCGAGGAGCGGCTCTCGCTGCGCGCGCTGCTGCGCAGGATGATCGGCGAGGGCGGCGGGGACGGGACCTGACCCTCGGGCCTGACCCTCGCCCCGCCTTGGCCGACCGCTCCGGGCAGGCGGCCTCAGCCGACCGTCAGGTGCACCACCACAGGAAGCGGTCGCAGGTCTCCGAGGGCTCCGGATCGGGCGTCGGGTCCGGTCGCTGTGTGGTCGGCGGGGGCGTGGTTCCGGGGGTGTCCGGAGCGTCCGGTGAGTCCGGGGTGCCGGGTGCGGAGGTCGTGGCCGGGGCGGTCGAACCGGCGGACTCGCCGGACTCGTCCGTCGCCTCCGTCTGCTTGCCGCCCTTGGCGTTGCGCGTCTCCTTGTCCCCCTTGTCCGCCTTGCCTGCCTTGTCTTTGGGGGACCCGGACGCCGAAGCCGATGCCGAGGGGTCGGCCGACTGGTCCGCGGCGGCCTCGGCGTCCGCCGCCGCGCCGCTCGGGGAGTCGCCCGGTGTCCGTGACGCGGACCCGTCCGCGGCGCCGTCCGGCGACGAGGACGCCGTGGGTTCGTCCGAAGGGCCCTCGATGCCGAGTTCGGCCAGGCTCAGCCCGCCGGCCGCCAGCGCGAGCCCCGCGGTGATCAGCAGGACCTTGCGGCGTCTGCGGCGGTGCGCCCGGCGACCGCGCTCCCGGCGGCGGCCTCTGCCTCTGCCGCGCGGCGCCTCGTCGTCGTACGCGCCCTCGGAACCGCCCGGTTCGTTCTGTGCGGCGACCGCCTCCGCGTACTCACGGCAGGCTTCGGCCGGGGTTCCGCACCCCGGGCAGGCCAGGGCGCCGTTGAGGTGCCTGTGGCACGGGTGGCAGTAGTCCATGAGGCATGGAGGCTAAGTGAGGCGCGGGTAACAGAGGAAGCCGCTGCCGTGAAGGTTGTGTGCGGAATCGAATGTTCCAGCGGCGCCCGCTTCCGCTATGGGGCGATCCGCCTGTTCCGCGCCGGTCACGGACGTCTGCCTGCTCGGGCCTAGCCCGCGAACGCCGCCTGTTCCACGCCCTGTCCCGCGTCCGGCACCACGAGTACGGATCCGGACAAGGGGTGCGGTGCCTCAAGTCCCGTACGGGCGGAGGTGATGTAGAGGTCGCGCAGTCCCGCACCGCCGAACGCGCACGCGGTCGGGCGGGCCACCGGGAGCTCGATCACCCGGTCCAGGGCGCCGGAGGGGGTGTAGCGGCGCACGGCCGCTCCGTCCCACAGGGCGACCCAGATACAGCCGTCGGCGTCGACGGCGAGCCCGTCGGGGTATCCGGCCACGGGCTCTACGGCCACCAAGGGGCGCCGCGATACCGGGAGTTGGTCCTCGCCCACCTCCAGTACGTCGATGCGCCGGGTGAGGGTGTCGATGTAGTACATGGAGCGGCCGTCCGGGCTCCAGCCCGTGCCGTTGCTGACCGACACGTCGTCGAAGACCTCGGTCACGGTGCCGTCGCCGGTCAGCCGGATCAGGTTGCCGCCGCCCGTCGCCTCGTCGTAGCGCATCGTGCCCGCCCAGAGCGAGCCGTCGGGGGCGACCGCCGCGTCGTTGCCCCGGCGGCCCGGCACGGGCTCGTGGTGCAGCCAACGGAACGCGCCGCCGTCGGCCATGGAGTCGTACAGAGCCACGCCGTCCCGGAGGTTGACCACCAGGCCGCCGCCCGCGCGCGGCTTCGCGGCGCCGACGTGCTGCTCGGTGGCCATGACCGAGCGGCGCCCGGTCGACGGGTCGTACGTGTGCACGCGGGAGCTGAGGATGTCGACCCAGATCAGCCGCCGGGCGGCATGATCCCAGGTGGGGCCCTCGCCGAGTGCTGCCTGCGCGCGTACCGCTATGTCCATTGCCGCAGGCTACCCGCACACCCCCGCTCAGCCCACCCGCCCGAGTTCGCCGCGCAACCGCCGGGCCCTGAGCACCAGTTCCAGCTCGAAGCGGCGGTCGGGATCGTCGACCTCGTCGCCCCACAGCTCCCTGATCTGCCGCAGGCGGTAGCGCACCGTCTGCGGATGCACCCCGAGGCGGGCCGCGACCTCCGGCGCTCCGCCCCGCGTCTCCAGCCAGGCGAGCAGCGTCTCGGCGAGGCGGCGGCCGTGTGCGGGGCCGCAGTGCGCGAGCGGGGCCAGGCAGCGGCGGGCCAGGTCCTCGATGAGTTCCTCCGGCTGGAGCAGGACCAGGGCCTCGGTGTGCTCGGTGCAGTGCAGCACCTCACCGGAGGGCAGCAGTCCGCGTTCCATCAGGCGGACCGCGGCCTCGGCCCAGCGCAGCGACTTCGCGGCGTCCGCGAGCGGCACGGGCGGACCGATCGCGCCGGACCAGCCCGCCATGGTGCGCCGGAGCAGCTCGGGACGGCCCGCCGCTTCCGGGTCGGGGACGACCATGCGGGGCTGTTCGGTCTCCATGTCGAGCAGGACGCCCTGGCCCACGGCGGGCGCCACGGCTTCCCTCGCCGGGCGCAGCAGTACGCCGACGGCGACCCGCTCGGGCAGCTGCCAGCCGACGCGGGCGGCCCGTTCGTCGAGCGCGCTGCGGACACCGGGCCGCCGCTGCCCGGAGTGCGAACCGGAACCCGGACCGGGACCGGAATCGGCCGGCGCTCCCGACCCCGATTCGCCGCGCCGCTCGGAGAGCAGCAGCTCCATCAACTTCCGTTGCAGGCGCAGGCGTTCACCCGCCTGCCGGGCCGCGGCCTCGGCGTATCCGCGGACGGACTGGTCGACCAGGCCGTCCAGATACTCGAAGCCCGACTCGGCGAGTTCGTACATGGCCGGTGGCGGGATCTCGATCTGCTGGCCGATCTCGGCCAGGCGGCGCCAGGCCAGCCGTACGCCGAGGCGGTAGATCGCCTGGAGCGAGTCGAGGCTGCGGCCGTGCAGGCCCTCGCCCCTGCCGAATTCCTGGAAGACCTCCAGCGGATAGCGGGGCCGCCCCTCGGCGGACGCGATCTGCTGGACGAACCCCTCCAGGGCACGGCGTATGCCGATGAGCGCCATGGGCTCGCCGGAGTCGTCGAGGACGACCGGCAGGCCGGGGTATTCGGCGCGGATCTCGCGGAGTATGTCCTGGGCCAGGGCGGGCACTTCGTCCAGGGCGAGCGCCGCGAACCGGCGGACGAGGACGGGCGGCACGTCGCGCCAGGCCGAGCGGACGGACAGCGAACCCTGGCTCTCGGTCACGGGTACGGCCACTCACTGTCCCCGAGGGGCAGTTTCATAGTGCACGAGTGGTGTGTTGGGCTGGTCCGGTGTCGCGTTCAGGAGGGCGACGATGCCGAACGCGGCGCCCACGGCGAGTGCCGCTGCGGCCACGACGGTCAGACCGGCGGCTAGCAATCGGTGCATGTCAGGGTCAGCCTCTCTGCTGGAGGTCGTCCCCACCCTGGTCGTACGGATGTCAGTTGACGTCTGGCGCACAGCCCCCTACCGGCCCCGCCCGGCAAGTGCACAGTCTCATCACGGCATTGACACTTCGTCAAGGGTCCGCCTAGCGTCACGGCCCCATACGGCTCGGTAACACTTCTCACCCGCCCCCAGGAGTGCCGGATGCGCCGCACAGCTTCACCCCTCTCGCTGATCCTCCTCGGTCTGGGCGTGTTTCTGCTCGTCCTGGCCCCGATGCTTGCCTGGTACGTCGCACCGCAAGCGAAACGCACTCCCGTCGACATCGACACCACCACGGTCTTCAAGGGCAAAGGCAGTTATTTCGACACCGAGAAGATCAAGACCGTGCACGGCAAGAACCTGACGATCACGCGTCAGGTGCGCGGTGACGTGGCCGACAGCAACGACGAGCACGCGGTCTGGGACGTGGTCACGTCCGTCGACCCGGACTCGTCGCTTCCGGCCTCCGACCCGCACGATTCGCTCCAGTTCACGACGGAGCGCTGGGTCACCGACCGCGAGACGAACCGGCCGGTCCACTGCTGCGGCGAGAAGCCGTACTTCGAGGGCGAGGCCTACCTCAAGTTCCCCTTCGACGTGCAGAAACGCTCCTACATCTGGTGGGACAACACCCTGGGCGCGACCGTCCCGCTGACCTTCCGGGGCACCAAGAAGATCCAGGGGTACGAGGGCTACCGCTTCACCGCGAAGGTGAAGCCCGCCAAGACCGGAACACGCCTCGTCCCCGGCCGTCTGGTGGGACAGCCCAAGCGCAGCAACGTGCTCGCCGAGGAGTGGTACGCCAACCACGGCGTCGAGCTGGTCGCCGACAAGCGCACGGGCCGGATCATCTACGCGGCCATCGGCCCCCGCAAGACGCTGCGCGCCCCCGGCTCGGACAAGGACGCCACGGTGCTGCTCGACAGCAAGCGCATCGCGTTCACGACCAAGACGCAGAAGGCGCAGGTCGAACTCGCCGACGACGACAGCAGCCGGCTCGCGCTGGTCGGCGGGACGCTTCCGGTGGGGGCGGCCGTGCTGGGCGGGCTGCTCGCGATCGCCGGAGGCGTTCTGGTACTGCGGGGACGGCGGTCCGACAGCGGGACACAAGGGACGAACGGGCCGGGCAATGCCGCGGAGCCGAACGGTCCGAATGGCGATACGTCCCCAACCACCCTGCAACCCAGCACGATGTGATGAGACGTCAGCCGTTGAAAGCCCAGAACTTGTCACTTCGGTGAGTAGCCGCGTCGAAGACTGCGGCGAAAACTAACGTTCCCACCCGAGCACAGTCCCCGCACCACCCCCGCACCGCCCCCGCACAGTCACAGCACCGCGCACAGCCCGAGCACAGCACGTCCGCAAGCGACCCCCGAACGGTGCAACCCCCCATAAGCGCCTCACGGTTCCGCACCCTGACGAGTTGGAGCACGCATGCCCCAGCACGTGCCTTCTCCGCTGCGCGCCGCCGCCCCGCGGGTCGCGCAACGGCTTCCGGCACTTCCCCCGCAGCCGCGCCGGATCGTTTTTCTCGCCCGCCGCGATCTCGCGAACCCGGCCGCGGGCGGGTCCGAACTGCTCGTCGACCGACTGGCCGACGGCCTGAGCAAGCTCGGCCACCAGGTCACCCTCCTGTGCGGGGGCCCTGCCGCGTTCCGCGACTACCGCGTCGTGTCGGCGGGCGGCGACCTCGGGCACTATCTGCGCTCGCGTTCCGCCTTCACCCGGCAGGTCGGCGACTGCGACCTCCTCGTCGAGGTCTGCAACGGCATGCCCTACCTGGCGCCGCTGTGGCACCGCGGGCCCACGCTGTGCCTGGTCAACCACGTCCACACCGATCTGTGGGGGATGCGCTTCCAGGGCGCGCTCGCCCCAGCGGCCCGGCTCGGCCGAAGACTCGAACACTGGTCGCTCTCCGGCGCCCAGCGCGGCAATCTCCTGGTGGCCGTCTCGCCGTCGACGGCCACCGCCCTGCGCGCGATAGGCGTCGAGCGCGAGCGCATACGGATAGTCCACAACGGCGTCGAGGAGCCGGGGACACTGCACCCCCGCTCGGACGAGCCGCTGTTCCTGGCCATGGGACGCCTCGTCGAGTACAAGCGCATCGATCTGCTCCTGCGCCTCTGGGAGCGCGTCAGACCCGTCACCGGAGGCCGTCTGGTGATCGTGGGCGACGGTCCCGAACGGGAGCGTCTGGAACAACTCGCCGGTCCCGGCGTGGAGTTCAGGGGCCATGTCTCCGAGGCCGAGAAGCACCGGCTGCTCTGCGAGGCGTGGATGCTGCTCCATCCCTCGGCCGTGGAGGGCTGGGGCCTGGTGATCACCGAGGCGGCGACCCGTTCGACGCCGGCCATCGGTTTCGACGTACCGGGCGTACGCGACTCCATCGAGGACGGCGTGACGGGGCTGCTCGCCCGCGGCGAGAGTTCCTTCGCCGCCGCCTGGTGCACGCTGGCGCTGAGCACCGAGCGCCGCAGGGCCTTCGGCAAGGCCGCCGGTGAGCGGGCCACCGGCTACCGGTGGGCCAACTCCGTACGCGAGTTCCAGGCGGTGGCCAACGAGGCGATCGCCACGCACCAGGCCACACAGCAGGCACCCCAGGGGTCCGTGTGAAGGACCCGTCCCTGCGCCGTTCCGTCACCCTCTTCCGGGCCTTCCTGCGCGAGCAGCAGGAGCCCGAGCGGTGTTACACCCTGCTCGCACGTGACGCCGCCGACCAGGTCGAGGCCTACGGACCGGTCAGGGACCGCGTCGTCGTCGACATCGGCGGCGGCGGGGGCTACTTCACCGAGGAGTTCCGGCGGCGCGGCGCGCACAGCTTCCTCTTCGAGCCGGACCCGGCCGAGCTGGGCGCCAAGCCGCCGGAGGGCTCCGTCGTCGCCGACGGGTACCTCCTGCCGCTGGCGGACGGCGTCGCCGACGTCACGTTCTCCTCCAACGTCCTCGAGCACGTGGACGATCCGCAGACGTTCCTCAGCGAGATGGTGCGGGTGACCAGGCCCGGCGGCCTGATCTATGTCTCCTTCACCAACTGGTACTCGCCGTGGGGCGGCCACGAGTGGGCGCCCTGGCACTACCTGGGCGGCGCCCGCGGGCGGGCCCGCTATGAACGGCGTACCGGAAAACCAGCCAAACACACGCTCGGCGCGAACCTCTTCGCCCACCACGTCGGCCCGACCCTGCGCCAGGTGCGGGCCAGGGACGACGTGTCCGTCGTGTCCGCACGGTCCCGCTACTGGCCCTTCCTGGCCGGTGCCATCACCAAAGTGCCGGGTGTACGCGAGTTCGCCACCTGGAATCTCCTCCTCATCCTCAGGCGGTGTCCATGACCACGGTGCAGGCCCCACCCCCGGCGTCGGTCCGGCCCACGGCTGACGCCCCCGAGCCCGGACGGGGGCCGCGCTCCAAGCGCTGGCTGTTCGGGTTCTGGGCCGTGGTGTTCGTCCTCTTCCTGGTCGTGCAGCCGGGGCGGATGACGTTCGACACCAAGCTGGGTGTGGCCGTCGACCCCTGGCAGTTCCTCTCCGACCTTGGCCAGCTCTGGCACGACCGGGGCGGCTTCGGCGGGATCCAGGACCAGTACGTCGGATACGCGTGGCCGATGCTGCCGTTCTACGGCCTCGCGGACCTCGTCCAGCTGCCGGTGTGGCTCGCGGAGCGGCTCTGGCTGTCGCTGATCGTGGCCACCGCGTTCTGGGGTGTGCTCCGGCTCTCCGAGCGTCTGCGGATGGGCAGCAGCGCGAGCCGGCTGCTCGGCGCGACGGCGTACGCCCTGTGGCCGACGTTCACCGTGGTCGTCGGGTCGACGTCGGCGGCGGCGCTGCCCGGCGCGCTGCTTCCGTGGGTGCTGCTCCCGCTGACGAACGACCGCGTCAGCGCGCGCTCTGCCGCCCTGCGCTCCGCGCTCTTCATCCCCTTCATGGGCGGCGTGAACGCGGCCGCGACGCTGGCGTCCCTCCTCCCGGTGGGCCTGTACCTCCTGTCGAGACCCAACGGACCGCGCAAGCGGAAGCTGATCCTCTGGTGGGTGCCCGGCGTCATCCTCGCCACCGCCTGGTGGGTGGTGCCGTTGTTGATGCTCGGCATCTACGGCGAGAACTTCCTTCCGTTCATCGAGACCTCGGCCACCACGACCGGCACCATGTCGGCCACGGAGACACTGCGCGGCGCCGGTAACTGGGTCGCGTACCTGAACTTCGGCGAGGCGTGGCTGCCCGCCGGGTGGGCGGTCGCCACGTCCGCGATCGTCGTGATCTGCTCGGCGTTCGCCGCCGCCCTCGGACTTGCCGGGCTCGCGCGGCGCGATCTGCCCGAGCGGCGCTGGCTCGTCCTGACCGTGCTCTCGGTCGTGCTCGTCACGCTCGCCGGGTACGGCGGCGCGTTCGGCGCGCCCTTCCACGAGACCGTGCAGTCGTGGCTGAACGGCGGGCTCGTCCCCTTCCGCAACATCTACAAGTTCCAGACGGGCCTCGCGCTCGCCCTGGTCTTCGGCCTGATGCACCTCGTGGGCGTGGCCGCGCAGTCGCGCGGGGCACGGCCGGTGCGCGGGCGGCGCTACGCCCCGCTGATCGCGGCCCTGCTCGTGCTTCCGGGCCTCGCCTTCCCCTATCTGAACGGCTCGATCCTCCAGCCCGGCTCGTTCAAGAAGCTGCCGACGTACTGGCAGGCGACGGCCGACTGGCTTCAGAAGTACTCCCCGGACTCGCGCGCGCTCGTGGTGCCCGCCACCGCGCACGGCATCTACACCTGGGGCTCGCCCATCGACCAGCCCCTGGACGTGCTCGCCGACTCGCGCTGGGCGCAGCGGGACTACGTGCCGTTCGGCACGCCCGGCAACCGGCGCGCGATGGACGCGGTGGAGCAGGCGCTCGCCACGGGTGGCGCCGTCCCCGGCCTCCAGGACTACCTGACGCGCGCGGGCCTCTACTACGTCGTCGTACGCAACGACCTCGACCCCGACCAGATCGGCAACGTGCCGACCTCGACCGTGAAGCGGACCCTTGAGGAGTCGGGCTACGACCGCGTCAAAGGCCTCGGTCCGACCGAGACCGGCGGGATCATCCCCGATGACACGCCCCTCCAGGTCGAGGGCCTCTACCCGCGCGAGCGCGCGGTGGAGATCTACGCCCCGAAGTCGGGCGCCGTGCGGCCCGGCCAGGCCGGGATCAAGCCGGTCTCGAACACCGCCGTGGTGAGCGGCGGCCCCGAGTCGCTGCTCCAGCTCTCCGCCGACCCCTCGATGCGGGACCGCCCCTCCGTCCTGACGGGCGACAACCACCCCGGAGTCGGAACTCCCGCGCTCCAGGCGGTCGGTGACGGTCTGCGCCGCGCCGACACACGCTTCGGCCTGGTCAGCTCCAACACCTCCTATACGTACACACCCGGCGAACGCAACGCGAGCGGCGCCCTCCAGGAGCCCGGCAAGAAGCCGCACCAGATCCTGCCCACCGACGGGATCGAGCACCAGACGACGGCGGTGCTGCGCGGCGCGAAGTCCGTGACGGCGTCGAGCTACGGCAACTGGCTCTTCCACCTGCCGCAGTACGACCCCGTGAACGCCTTCGACGGCAACCCGGCCACCGCCTGGGCCGAGGGCAGCCCCGGAAAGCCGAAGGGCGCCTGGATCAAGGCGGAGTTCAGGTCGAAGGAGTCGATCCCGTCCTCGATCCGGGTCATACCGCTGCCGCAGGAGGGCATGCGGGCCGCGCCGACGCGGGTGCGGGTGGAGACGGAGCAGGGCAGCCGCACGAGTTTCCTCCAGCCCAACGGCATGCGGCAGCGCATCAAGGCGCCCGCCGGTGAGTCGAGTTGGCTGAAGGTCACGATCCTGGACGCGCAGATCGGCAAGGAGGGTCTGACCGGCGCCGGGTTCTCGGAGATCACCGTTCCGGGTGTGCGTGTGACGAAGCTGCTTCAGCTGCCGAAGGACACCGGGGCCGACGCGGGCCGCGACGCCGCGGCGGGCGCCGACGCGACGACGTACTCGATGCACCGTTCGTCCGACCCGGGCGCGCTGAACGCGGTGAACGCGGAGTCGGGGCTGCACCGCCGCTTCACGACGCCCGCCGACGGCGAGTACGAGGTGAAGGCGAGCGCGCTCGCCGTGCCGGGGTCCGAGCTCGACGAACTGCTGTACAAGGTGGCTCCGGAGCAGAAGGACCAGATCATCGCGAGCGCCGACTCCACGTCGAAGCTCGGCGGCGGTCTGTCCCCGCGCAATCTCACGGACGGCGACCTGACGACGGCGTGGATCGCCGGCGACAGTCCGGTGGTCCATCTGAAGTGGAAGGGCAAGCAGCCGATCGGCGAGATCGTCCTGCCTGCGGCGGGCGGTCTCTCGACCCGCCCCGAGAAGATCGAGATCAGCTCGCCGGACGGCGCGGCGGTCGCCGGTGTCGACGAGAACGGCAACGCGCGGTTCACGCCGATCACCACGGACGAGCTGACCATCACCATCACGCAGACCGCGCCGCTCACGGTCCACAACCCGGTGGCGGACGCCCAGTTGCAGCTGCCGGTGGGCCTCACCGAGGTCTATGTCCCGGTCCTGGACAAGTTCCGCACGGAGCAGCCGCCGGCCTCGGAGAAGTTCGAGCTCGCCTGCGGGGAGGGCCCGGATCTCGCCGTCGACGGCAAGCTGCACGCGACGAGCGCGAAGGGTTCCGTACGGGATCTGGTCGAGCGGCGGCCCGTCGAGGTGACGCTCTGCTCGCGCGGCTCAAAGAACACGACGATGTCGCTCGGCTCCGGCGAGCACACCGTCGAGGCCGGTGACGCGGGCCCGCTCTCCCTGATGGACGTCTCGCTGACGCAGGGGGCGCCGGGGTCGGTCGACAAGGAGTCCCGGTCCCTGGACATCAAGGACTGGCTGGGCGACCGGCGCGAGCTGTCGGTGGGCTCGGGCGCGGCCTCGTACCTCACGACGTACGAGAACATCAACGACGGCTGGAAGGCCACGCTGAACGGCAAGGAGCTGTCGTCCGTACGGCTCGACGGCTGGCAGCAGGGCTTCCTGATCCCCGAGGGCGAGGGCGGCACGGTCAAGCTGTCGTACGAGCCCTCGCGGATCTACGAGATCGGCCTGATCGGCGGCGGTATCGGCGTCCTCGCCCTGATCGCCCTGGTCCTGATCCGGCGCCGCGAGCCGAACCCGGACGGTCCGGACGTGGCGCCGCCCGCGCCGGGGCTGATCCTGGGCACGGTGGCGCTGACGCTGGTGGGTGTCGTGATCGCGGGCTGGTTCGCGCTCCTTGTGCCCGCGCTCGCGCTGCTGGCCTGGCGCCGTCACGCGCTGCTCGTCCCGCTGGCCTTCCTTTCGATGGCGGCGGCGGGGATCGTGGCGGCGGTGAATGCCGGTGAGCCGACCACGTCGGACGCGGGCGCGTTCAGTCCCGCCGCTCAACTCCTGGCCCTCATCGCGCTGTTCGCGGCGCTCGTGAGCGTGCGGGGTGCCGCTGCGGGGGCACGCACCGATGCCGGGGGCTCCGGTGAAAGTGGCGGGACCGCCGCTTGGGAACCGCCTCCGCATCAGCCGCCGCCTGCCGCGCCCCCGGTGATGCCGCCCACCGCGCCGCGCCCCGGGCCGGACGTGGACCCGGGTACGACTCCGCTGCCCCGCCGCAAACGCGGGGAGAGCGGGCCGGGTGCGGACGCGGGCGGTGGCGGCAGCATGGACGCGGGTGGCGCGCCGCGGGCCGCGAGTTCGACCATCTCCGCCAGGGGTCCCGCGGCTGCGCAGCCGGAACTTCCGCCGCCGGGCGCGCGGCCCTCGCGGACCACGCGCTTCAGGCGGCGCAGGCCAAGGACGACGGAGGGGCTCGCGGGAACCTCGGCGCCGTCCGCCCCCGGGGAGGACACCAACCGATGACCGCACTCGATCACCCGGCACGTCACGCGGACGGACCCGAGCAGCCCCCGGAGCGCGTGCCGTTCCCCGTCGTCGACGAGGTCTCCCGGCACTGCCTCCAGGAGGAGGAGCCGGAGACGGTACACATCGAGGTCCACCTGCCCGGCACCCCGGACCCGGCCCGCCTGAAGGCCGCGTTCGCCGAGGCCCTGCGCCGCCACCCGCGCATCCTGATGCGGGAGGCGCGGGGCCCCTGGTACCGGCGGCGCTACGAGTGGGAGCTGACGGCGGAGCCTGACGTGGAGGTGGTGACGTTCCCGCCCGCGGAACGGGACGCCTTGAAGAAGGCCCGCACCCGCTCCCTGTCCCAGGCCCCGCCCTTGTCGGCTTCCCCACCGATCCGCCTGGAGGTGATCGCCGCCGAGGACGCCTCCGGCACGGTCGCCTCCGGCGCGGTAGGAGCAGCCACCTCCCAGAACGGCCACGCGAACGCGGCTCTCGGCGGGGCGGCCGGTAGGGGCCCCGCCCCCGGCCGGGAAGGGACAGTGGCCCCCGGCAGCGCTGACGCAGACGCCCGGTCCGACGAGGGCGCCAGCCGGGGCGGCGCGCCAGCCACCCCGGGGGACGAGGGGGCGGGGGCCACCAACAGCGCCCCACCCGTCACCGGCGGCACACCAACCCCGAACGGCGGCGAGTCAACCGCCGGGTCGGGCGCGAGCATCAGCCCGGGCGACGCACCCACCACCGGCACGACAGCCACCGGCGCCGCACCAACCCCGAACGGCGGTGACGCAACCGCCGGGTCGGGCG
>NZ_JBNNJZ010000010.1:0-57922 GCF_050270335.1 Streptomyces sp. NPDC059900 | reverse complement strand
CTCCACGCGCGCGTGGAGGGCCGTTTTCCGTGAGCGGGGCGGGATCAGGTCCCGCGGGGCGGGATCAGGTCCCGCGGGGCGGGATCAGGTCCACAGCACCGCGATGAAGATGTTCGCGACGGTCAGCAGCCCGACGGCGCCGAACATCCCCTTGTCCACCTTCTCCTCGTCGCGCTTCACGTAGACCAGCGCGAGGATCACGATCAGCACGGCCATCTTGATGCCGATCTTGAGGTTGTTGACCGGGTTGTCGTCCGCCTGGTTGAGACCCACCAGGACGACACCCGTGACGAGCATGGTCAGTGCGCCGTGCAGCATCGCCGGATTGAAGCGGGCCGTGCCCTGGCCCATCTGCTTCATCTGGGTGAGGAAGCCACCCAGGAGCGAGGCGATGCCGATGATGTGCAGGCCGACGAAAAGATGGGTGAGAACGTCCATGGCTCCGGAGCCTAGCCGGGTCATATCACCACTCCGCAGCCAGGTCGGTCACAAGCGGCGCATCGGTCACACACCTGCGTGAAGGGCTCCCGGCCCGGTGGATCGTGCAGTCACATACGGTCACCGGCGGCACACTTCCACCACTTACGAACAGTCCGTCACCAAGTCGTGATGGCCAGGTTTAGCGTCCTTCGTCAGGTGACCGGCTCCCCACCGCCGTCCGGACCAGGGGCGGCAGTCGGCCACCACCGCCGAGAATCCGGCGGCGGTCCGCTCCCCCTGTGCGGGCTGCCGCCGGAACCTTAAGGAGCCCCCCTTCGTGGCAGCGCACCGCAAGCCCAGACAGCGCTCGCTCAGTGGCCATACGGCCCGCACCGCCGCCACCATCGCCCTTGCCGGGGCCGCCACGGCCACCGCCTTCGACGGCACGGGACACGCGGATCCACGGATCGGCCCGGCCGAGGTCAAGTCCAGGGTCGACGCGCTGTACCGCGAGGCGGAGATCGCCACCGAGAAGTACAACGGCGCCAAGGAGACGTCCGAGAACGCCGAGAAGTCCCTGGGCGAGCTGCGCGACGAGGCCGCCCGCAAGACGGAGAAGCTCAACTCCGCCCGCAAGGGCCTCGGTTCGATGGCCGCCGCTCAGTACCGCAGCGGCGGAATCGATCCTGCCGTCCAGCTCGCTCTCTCCTCCGACCCCGACCAGTACCTCGAACGCACCGCCCTCGCCGACCGGGCGGGCAGCCGCCAGGCCTCGGCCGTCTCCGGCGTGCGGAAGCAGATCCAGGAACTCGACCAGCTGCACACCGAGGCCGACGACACGCTCGCGGACCTCAAGTCCCGCCAGGCGGAGCTGAAGAAGCACAAGAAGACCGTCAACGGAAAGCTCGACGAGGCCAAGGGGCTCCTGGCGCAGCTCACCGGCGACCAGCGCGCGGAACTCGCGGGCGGCGACCAGGACAGGGCCTCCCGCGCGGCCGGCCGCGACGGTTCCTCGAACGTCCCCGGCAAGGCTCCCAACGCCCGCGCCGCAGCGGCCGTCTCGTACGCCTACAAGGCGCTCGGCAGCCCGTACGTATGGGGCGCCACCGGCCCGGACGCCTTCGACTGCTCGGGGCTCACCCAGGCCGCCTACCGGTCCGCGGGGGTCGCCCTGCCGCGCACGACGTACGCGCAGATCGCCGAGGGCGAGCGGGTCCCGCGCTCCCAACTGCAGCCCGGAGACCTGGTCTTCTTCTACCAGGGCATCAGCCACGTCGGGATCTACGTCGGCAACGGCCAGATGATCCACGCCCCGAACCCGAGCGCGCCGGTACGCCTCGCGCCGATCAGCCAGATGCCGTTCGCGGGGGCCTCGCGGGTGGCGTGAGGTCCGTCCAGGTGGCGTACGGAGGGCCGCAGCCCCGCGAGTACTGTCAGGGTCATGCCCCGTCGCACGCTCCCCCCGCCTCCGCCGCCTGCCTACCTGCGCACCTGGCCGGACCGCAACGCACTGCTGCACGACCGCGGCACGGCGCTCGAGGAGCTGCGCCGGCGGACCCTGGGGGTGCACCGGATCCTGCTGCTCTGGCTGTTCGCGCTCGGCTGCGTCATCGGCTGGGCGCTTCTGACGGTGCCGTTGGAGTTGATCGAGGACCACGACCCGATGGCGGTCTTCGTGGGCCCGCTGTGCGCGGTCCTGGGCCTGGGGGCCCTCGCCCCTTCGGTGTTCGGCATCGTCGTCGGCATCCGCAGCGACCGGAAGGCCCGCGAACTCACCGACAGCTGGCTGGCCCTGGACAGCAACCCGGCATCGGACTCCGCTCTGCGCTCCCCCGGCCTCAGCCTCTGCTGGCTCCTGACGTCCCTCCTGGGCTGCGCGCTCGGCCTGTGGGCGTCCTTCGCTGCCGCCGCCTACGCCGAGCCGGGGCGGGACTCCTACAGCGACGTCGTGCTCGGCATGGGCACGGGCCTCATCCTGTGGCTGGCGGGCCTCATCGGCGCCACCAAGGCGGTGGGCCACTACCGCTGGGCGATACGCAAGCTGGGCCCCGCCCCTGCCGCGGCCGGCGCGCACCGCTGACCCCGGGCCGGGCCCCCGCCGCGGACGGCGTCGACCTGCCCGTCAGACCAGCCGCCGTGCCGTCGCCCACCGCGTCAGCTCGTGCCGGTTGGAGAGCTGGAGCTTGCGCAGCACCGCCGACACATGCGACTCGACCGTCTTCACGGAGATGAAGAGCTGCTTGGCGATCTCCTTGTACGCGTACCCGCGCGCGATGAGCCGAAGGACCTCGCGCTCGCGCTGCGTGAGGCGGTCCAGGTCCTCGTCGACCGGCGGCGCGTCGGTCGACGCGAAGGCGTCGAGAACGAACCCGGCGAGGCGCGGCGAGAAGACCGCGTCGCCGTCCTGCACCCGGAAGATGGAGTCGACCAGGTCGGTACCGGTGATCGTCTTGGTGACATAGCCGCGGGCACCACCGCGGATGACTCCGATGACGTCCTCGGCGGCGTCCGAGACGGAGAGCGCGAGGAACCGCACGGGGCTCTCGGCATCGGACATCAACGGCGCGCAGCGGCGCAGCACTTCGACACCGCCGCCGCCCGGCAGGTGCACGTCGAGGAGCACGACCTCGGGGCGTGTCGTCGTGATGACCGTGACCGCCTGGTCGACGTCCGCGGCCTCGCCGACGACCTCGACGCCGGTGATCGCGGTCCTGCCGATCTCCGCCTGGACGCCCGTACGGAACATCCGGTGATCGTCGACGAGGACTACACGTGCCCGGCGGCCCTCCTGATCACCGCCGACGGCGGCACCGGCCGCACCGGCCGTCTCGTCGCCGGGCTGAGCCGCCCCGGCCGGCGTGATCGGCCCGTCCGCGCCTTCCGACCCGCCCCTGGCCCCCGTGGGCTCGCTCGCGTCGCTCATGTCGTCGCCGTCCTCTCCATCTCCAGCTCGACTTCCGTGCCGCCCCCCGGCACCGCGCGCAGCCGCGCCGTGCCGCCGTTGCGCTGCATACGGCCGATGATCGATTCTCGTACGCCCATGCGGTCGTCCGGCACGGAATCCAGATCGAAGCCGGGCCCACGGTCCCGGACGGACACGAACACCGTCTCCCCCTCGACTTCGGCGAAGACCTGCACCGCACCGCCCTCGCCACCGTACTTGGCGGCGTTCACCATTGCTTCCCGCGCGGCCTGCATCTGCGCCGTGAGCCGGTCGTCGAGCGGGCAGTCCCCGACTATGACGACCTCGATGGGGACGCCGTGCTTGTCCTCCACCTCCGCGGCGTTGCGCCGGACCGCTTCGGCGAGGGTGTCGGGCTCATCCGCCTCGTCCTTGCCGGTGCCCTCCGGTTTGTAGAGCCATTGCCGCAGGTCGCGCTCCTGGGCGCGGGCCAGGCGGCGCACCTCTCCGGCGTTCTCGGCGTTGCGCTGGATCAGGGTCAGGGTGTGCAGGACCGAGTCGTGCACATGGGCGGCGACCTCCGCCCGCTCCTGGGCGCGGATGCGCATCAGCCGCTCCTCGGAGAGGTCCTGCATCATGCGCACGAGATAGGGGCCGGCGAGGAGGGCGACGCCGACGAGCACGGCGAGCGCGGCCTGCAGCACGGAGCTGAGGTGCGAGGTGGAGCCCTGGAGCACGACGATGCCGCTGACCCCGGCACCGACGAGCAGCACTCCGGCCGCCGCACGGGCGATGGTCAGGGTGCGCCTGCGGCGGCCGACGGCCATCCAGCGGGCCCGGCGGGCGTTGTCCGCCTGCCGCCAGACCAGGGCGACACCGGCGGCGACGAGCAGTGTCGGCCAGAGATAGGCCTTGGTGGAGCTGCCCAGGTCCACGTTGCCGACGAAGACCATGGCGACGACGACCATCGCGAGAAGCGCGACGAGCTGGCCCTTGTCGGGTTTGCGGGCCACGAGTCTGCGGCGCCCGTCGGGCGCCGTCTCGCTGGTCACCGCGGACGGCGGGCGCTGGGCGTCGACCCCGCCCACGCCCAGCGGCACGAAGAACCAGAACGCCGCATACAGCAGGGCGCCGAGCCCGTCCGCCATGAACAGGCCCGCGAAGATCAACCGCACCCAGATGACGGGCAGCCCGAGATGACCGGCGAGGCCGCGAGCGACACCGCCGAGCCACCGGCCGTCACCGCTGCGGTAGAGCTTTCGCAGCGGCCGCTCGTCTTCGATGGGTAGTGCTGCGGCTTCCGGCATGCCTCCGATATTCACACGCGTACGCGGGCGCGGACATCAGGGTCGACCCCCGAGACGTCCCTGATCTCCGACCCCGACGGCCGGGGCGCGGCGGTCGGGGCAGGGGCGTGTCAGGGGCGATCTCAGGGTTCGGCCAGGGTTGTCCCGACTGCCGCGGCGGCCTCCCGCCCGTCACCATGGACACATGACAGACGAGCAGCCCGCCGGGACGGGCCCGCAGGCCGCGCCGCGCGATCCTTTCGACGCCACGGCGCAGGAGCCGGGCGGGCCGCTGGTCGTGCGGGCCTTCCGCCGCGACCGGCGGCACAAGAAGCTGGGCGGGGTGTGCGCGGGGCTCGGTCAGCACTGCGACATGGACCCGGTCATCTTCCGGATCGGGCTCGCGCTCCTCTCCGTCACCAGCGGGCTCGGACTTGTCTTTTACGGCTTCGCATGGCTGTTCGTTCCCTTCGAGGACGAGGAGGAGAACGAGGCGCGCAGGCTCCTCTCCGGCCGGGTGGACGGCCAGGCCCTGACCGCCGTGCTCTTCGCGCTCGTCGGCTGCGGCGTCTTTCTCTCCCTGCTGAACAACGGCGGGGCGCTCACCTTCGCCGCGGTCCTCGCCCTGCTCCTCGCGGGCGCGGGGTACTGGTCGCAGCAGCGCGGCACGACCGACCCCGACCCGGTGGCGGCGCAAGCCGCGGCGGACGCCCCGCCCGAGGCGAAGGCGCCGCCGGTGGCCGGTGCCCCTTCGTGGTGGCGGGACCCGATCATCAAGGACGGCACGCACGACGGGATCTCGGGCTATTTCTGGGGGCCCGAGGGAGTGGCCGTCGAATATGTGCCCGATCCCCCGCACGGGCGGATACCGCAGCGGGCACCCAAGCCCGCCCCGCGCCCCAAGCCGCGCGGTCCGCGCTGGATCGGCGGCTTCGTCTTCCTGGGAGCGCTGCTCGCCGGAGGTCTGGGCACCGGCCTCACGTGGGAGGAGCAGTCGCTGGGCACCAGCCTGCAGACCGGCCTCGCCCTCGCGCTCGCCGTGTTCGGCATCGGCATCGCCGTCAGCGCCTTCCTCGGGCGCACGGGAGTGGGCTCGATCGTGCTCGCGGTGATCACGGCCGGGCTGCTCGCCGGCTCGGCCGCGCTGCCCAAGGACATCAGCACCAGCTGGGCGGATACGGAGTGGCGGCCGACCGCGGCGGACCAGGTGAAACCCCGGTACGAACTGGGGACGGGCGTCGGCACACTCGACCTGACCCGTGCGGGACCGGGCAAGGGCCGGACGCTGAGCACGGGCGCCGAGGTGGGAGCGGGACAGCTGAAGGTGATCGTGCCGAAGACCGGCACGGTGAAGCTGGACATCGAGGTGGGAGTCGGCGACATCCAGCTGCCGGACGACCGCAAGGGGGACGTGGACATCGCTCCGGGCAAGGAGAAGTCGGTGACGCTGGACCCGCCCGCGGGCAGCAAGGACGGCGGCACGCTCGAGGTGCACGTCGAGGTAGGCATCGGACAGGTGGAGGTGACCCGTGCTACGTCATGAGTTCCATCCCGGCAAGCTGGTCCTGGGCCTGTTCCTGCTGATAGCGGCCATCGCCTACGCGGGTGACGCGGGCGGCGTCTGGGACACGCCGTGGTTCGTGGCGTTCCCGCTCCTCCTTGCAGGTCTGCTGCTCGGAGGAGCCGCGGCAGCCGTGTCCTACGGCATACGCGGCCGCCCCGCCGCTCGCCCCGGCCGTCCCGCCGACCGCACGCCGGACCGCTCGGCCGACGACACCCCGGACGCCTAGCCGATCCGGGCGGCCCGGCCCGGCCGAATCACCCCGGCCGGACCTGGCCTGGGCACGCTCCGGGCGCGACCAGCGGCTCAGTCGAGTCCCGCGGTGTGCCTGCGTCGGTTGGCGATCATCGCGTCGAGCGAGAAGACGGCGGCCCCGGCGAGGATCAGCGGGAGCCAGGCCATCAGGTAAGCGAGGTCGTTGCCGTAGTAGTAGGGCTCGGTGGACCAGCTCACGGTCAGCCAGAGGCTGAGCGAGATCAGGGCACCGCCGAGCGCGGCGATCCGGGCGAACAGGCCGACGAGGGTGCCGATGCCGACGGCCAGTTCACCGAAGGCGATGGCGTAGCCGAAGCCGACGGGGTTCTTCAGGGAGAGGTCGACGAGGCCGGGGAAGGCGGAGATGTCGCGGACGCCTTCCATCATCTCGCCGATGGAACCAGCGCCCCCGGCGGACATGAAGGCGCTGTCGGTGAGCTTGTCCAGGCCGGCGTAGATGAAGGTGACGCCGAGGAAGATCCGGAGCGGGAGCAGGGCGTACCGGGAAGCGCTCTCCCGCCAGCCGCTGCTTCTGACGTAGCTGGTGTGGCTGTCGGTGCGCATGCCGTGAGCCATAGCTCTCGCCGCCTCTCCCGTTGACCCGCTTCGCCCATGGACCCGTCATCTGACGATACGTACGAACAGGGGGGCCTGCTCAGTGGCTTGCATCGAATTCGCGAGGACCGGTCCGGCAGCGGGCCGGAGTGGTCAGTCCGTCACGTCGATCGTGCAGCGGTTCGTCTCCACGCCCGCGGCCGTGATCACCTGGACGTCGACGCGCCCGGGCTCCACGTCGACCGGGACGGGGACGGTCAGGGCCGTGTCGGTCGGGTTTGTGAAGCCGCCCGGCACGGGGACGAGCGGCACATGGACGTGCACGGTTCCGATGCGAACGGCCATACGGGCGAGGCGATCGGCGGTCTGCGCGCCCGGGGGCACGAATCCGGCGCCGCGGATCTCGATGTCGTCGCCCGTACGGATGGGGCCGTCGAGATCACCGGCCTCGCGGGCGCGCACCACGGAGAGGATCACGGGACGGCCGCCCTCGGTGTACTTGCCCGTGACGTATGTAGCCGCCGACACCAGGACGAGGACGGCGAGCCCCCACGGCAGGTCGGGCAATTGTTCGGGGCGGCGCGCCAGGCGTACGGCGGCGAAGACCATGGCGACGGCACTGACCAGGACGTACTGCGCGTCAGTGAAGCTGCCGCGGCCCGCGTCGTCGGTGAGGAGATCGGCGGCCCGCGGCCGGTCGGCGGGCACCTTCTGCAGCCGCTGGCCGAGCACCCTCAGGCCCACCACACGGCGTACGAGCACGGCGATCCCGCAGACCACGGCGAGGACGGTCACGGCGCCGGCGGCGCGGGCGAGGTCGAGCCCGGTGATCAGTTCGTCCCGCTCGCGGTGCCCCGAAGCCCCGGCGAGCTGGCCCGCGAGGACGAGCACGGCGAACACGACGAGCAGGACCCAACAGGCGGCCACCGCGCGTGAGGTGGAGAGGCGGTTGTCCTCGCCGAGCAGCGGGGCGATGATGCCGCCGCGCGCCCGGTGCGCGTATCCGGCGCCGGTCAGCAGCCCGCCGACGACCACGGCCGCGAGTACTCCGCCGGTCCGGGCGAGGGTCCACCCGGTGCCGATCGCGGTGAGCGCCTGGACCAGGAGCAGCAGCCCCACCGCCGCCCAGACCACGCCGACGGTGCGCCGCCACAGGTGGCCGAGCCAGGCCTCGCCCTCGGCCCGCCCGCGCTCGGCGACGTCGCGCGCCGACTGGGTCAGCTCGTCCGACACCCACTGCCGGGAAGCGCCCGCCGAGTGGGCGACCGCCGCGGGCAGCCCCTGCCCGGCCGCTAGCTCGTCGCGCTTGGCGAGAAACGCGGCCACGGCACGCCGGTGCCCTTCCCGCGCACCGTGCGGGCAGTCACCACATGTGCAGCCGCCCCCGTGTGCGCCCTGCCGCGCCTCCTGCACCACCACCACCGCGTACGCCGCCTTCCCCGCCCTCTTACGAGCACCGAAACGTGAACTTCCTTGCGATGAAAGGGGATTGTGCCGTACTGGAAGACGATCAGATGACCGGGGTCAGGTCAGCGAGGGTGATTTCCGCGCGCTCGTGTTGACGGCGGGGGCCACCGGCGCAGGATCGGGCTCAGGCCAGGAGATCCGGTTCGCTGCGGCTGATGTCCTGCCACAGGGACTGGTAGTTGATCCACGCGACGAGATCGCTGCCGAGTTGCTCTCGCGTGGCCACCGCCTGCTTGTGGCCGATGAGGATCGGGCGGCCCGCGGCCCGCGCGCTCAGCTGGACCTGGCAGGAGCGCTCCATCGTGAGGAACCACCAGGCGGCGGCATCGACGGAATCGCCGACGGTGAGCAGCCCGTGGTTGCGCAGGATGACGGCCTTGTGGCCGCCGAGCGCGGTGGCGATCCGCCGTCCCTCGTCGGAGTCCACGACGACGCCCGTGTAGCCGTCGTACAGCGCGTGGCTCTCGTAGAAGGCGCAGGACTCCTGGGTGATCGGGTCGAGGAGTTCGCCGAGTGTGGACAGGGCCCGGCCGTACAGCGAGTGGCAGTGCGCGACGGCGACGACGTCGGGCCGCGCCAGGTGCGCCTGCGCGTGGACGGTGAAGGCGGCCTGATTGACGTGGTGGCGCCCCTCGACGACCTGCCCCTGCGCGTTGGCGAGGACCAGATCGCCCACGGTGACGTGCTTGAAGGGCATCCCGAAGGGGTTCACCCAGAAGCAGTCCTCGAGCTCCGGGTCCCGCGCGGTGATGTGCCCGGACACCCCGTCCTCGTATCCGAGCCGCCCGAAGATCCGCAGCGCCCCCGCGAGCCGTTCCTTGCGGTAGCGGCGTTCGTCCGCCAACGACTCGTGCACCGGCGGCATCGCGAACTGCAACCGCTCGACGGGTATCGGTGTGGGCGCCTGCATGTGTCCTCCATCCCTGGCTGTACGGAGCGGAAGTTACCGCCGGTCAGCGCAGGAAGACAGGGGTCGCCTGTGAAGAGAGTGCGCACGCGGGGCGCGGCGCCCGGCAGAAATCGGTGCGGCAAACCAGACGGAAGGTGTCGGGTATCGGCGCGACACTCTCCGTATGACGACGAACTGGGCAGCCTTCGGCGCGGCAGAACCCGACTTCGCACGGACCGCGGAGGAGCGGTTCGGCCTGTTCACGCACCACGTCCTGGCCACGCTCCGCAAGGACGGATCACCGCGCACGACCGGGCTCGAGGTCCGCTTCCTGTACGGGGAGTTGTGGCTCGGCATGATGCCGGACTCGCTGAAGGCGCTCGACCTGCGCCGCGATCCGCGCTTCTCGATCCAGGCGAACCCGGGGCCGGGCACGGAGATGGCCGGCGGCGACGTCCGGATCTCCGGTCGGGCGATCGAGGTCGAGGACCCCGAGGTCATCGCGCGGTACGCGGGCGACGTGAACCCGCCGGACCCGGACGCGTTCCACCTCTTCCGCACGGAGCTGACGGAGGTGGTGCGGACGTACATCGAGGACGGGAAGTACCTGGCGGTGCAGCTGTGGAAGCCGGGTGCGCCGGCGCGGACGACCAGGCGGACCTGAGGAGAAAACGCCGGTGCCGCCGCCCTGCTTCGAGGGACGGCGGCACCGGCGTTCGAGTCCGGGCCCTCAGCGGGCCCCGGCGACTACTCCCACTCGATGGTGCCCGGCGGCTTGCTCGTCACGTCGAGGACGACGCGGTTCACGTCGGCGACCTCGTTCGTGATGCGCGTCGAGATCTTCGCGAGGACGTCGTACGGCATGCGCGTCCAGTCGGCCGTCATGGCGTCCTCGGAGGAGACGGGCCGCAGCACGATCGGGTGGCCGTACGTCCGGCCGTCGCCCTGCACGCCCACGCTGCGCACGTCCGCGAGCAGCACGACGGGGCACTGCCAGATCTCGCGGTCGAGACCCGCCGCCGTCAGCTCCTCACGGGCGATCGCGTCGGCCTCACGGAGCAGGTCGAGGCGCTCCTTGGTGACGTCGCCGACGATGCGGATACCGAGGCCGGGGCCGGGGAAGGGCTGGCGCTGGACGATCTCGTCCGGCAGGCCGAGCTCCTGCCCGACCATGCGCACCTCGTCCTTGAAGAGCTGGCGCAGCGGCTCGATCAGCTGGAACTCGATGTCCTCGGGGAGGCCGCCCACGTTGTGGTGGGACTTGATGTTCGCGGTGCCGGTGCCGCCGCCGGACTCCACGACGTCGGGGTAGAGCGTGCCCTGGACCAGGAACTCGACGGGCTGGTCACCGGGCGCCTCAGCGACGATCTCCGCCTGGGCCTGCTCGAAGACGCGGATGAACTCGCGGCCGATGATCTTCCGCTTCTGCTCGGGGTCCGAGACCCCGGCAAGGGCGGTCAGGAAGCGCTCCTGCGCGTCGACGACCTTGAGCTTGACGCCCGTGGCCGCGACGAAGTCCTTCTCGACCTGCTCGGTCTCGCCCTTGCGCATCAGGCCGTGGTCGACATACACGCAGGTCAGCTGCGAACCGATGGCCTTCTGCACGAGGGCAGCGGCCACGGCGGAGTCGACGCCGCCGGACAGACCGCAGATCGCGCGCTTGTTGCCGACCTGCTCGCGGATCGCGGCGAGCTGCTCCTCGACGATGTTGCCGGTGGTCCAGTCGGGCTTCAGGCCCGCGCCCCGGTAGAGGAAGTGCTCGAGCACCTGCTGGCCGTGCGTGGAGTGCATGACCTCGGGGTGGTACTGCACGCCGTACAGCTTCTTCTCGTCGTCCTCGAAGGCCGCGACCGGTACGACGTCCGTGGACGCGGTGACGGAGAAGCCCTCGGGCGCCGCGCTGCACGCGTCGCCGTGCGACATCCACACGGACTGCTCGGACGGCGTGCCCTCGAAGAGCGTCGAGCCGGGCTTGGAGACGGCCAGGGGCGTGCGGCCGTACTCACGCGCGCCCGTGTTGTCGACGGTGCCGCCGAGGGTGGTCGCCATCAGCTGGAAGCCGTAGCACATGCCGAAGACGGGGATGCCGGCCTCGAAGATCGCGCGGTCCAGGCGCGGGGCCTCGTCCGCGTACACCGACGAGGGGCCGCCGGAGAGGATGATCGCGGCGGGCTTCTTCGCGAGCATCTCGGCGACCGGCATGGTGCTCGGCACGATCTCGCTGTAGACCCGGGCCTCGCGGACGCGGCGGGCGATGAGCTGGGCGTACTGCGCTCCGAAGTCGACGACCAGAACGGTGTCGGGGGCGGCGGCAGCGGGGGACGCTGATGGCACGGCGGCGGCCTTCCGGCGTTGAGCTTGAGCTTTCGCGTGAGCTGAGGCTCGTGCGTGAGCAGGGGGTCTGTTTTGTCGATTCTAACGGGCCCGCGGACACCCCCTTCGTCGCATCCGACGGAGCCCGCCGCCTCGCCCCCACGGAGCCGCGCAGGGCGCCGGGCGGCGGCGCCGGGCGTCTCAGCATCCGGGCCGCGCCGCAGCCCGTGTTGACCGGGCAGGCGCGCGTGGGGGCATACTGGCCCCGTGACCAAGCACCTCAGCTTCCTCTTTACCTATGGCAACCGGCCCGCCGGCTGCCATGGTCGAGCTGCTTGATCCACTGACAAGCGACTTCCCAGGCGCCCCGGGCCGACAAGGCCCGGGGCGTTCTGTCATCTCCGGACCATGTCGCTCCGGGGCACTCCATCGACGAGGAGCCCCCAGATGACCATCGCCACGACCGACAAGACCGGCGCCCGCACCCCCGAGGCCGCCGACGTGATCGAGGGCGCGCGCGACCGCATCGACGCACTCGACGACCGCATCATCGGTCTCGTACAAGAACGGATGGCCGTGTCGGCCGTCATCCAGGAGGCCCGCATCGGCTCGGGCGGCCGGCGCGTCAACCTCTCCCGCGAGATGGAGGTCCTCGGCCACTACAGGGACGCGCTCGGCAAGCCCGGCACGTCGCTCGCGATGACGCTCCTCGAACTGTGCAGGGGCCGGGTCTGAAACCTGCCGGGTCTGAACCCTGCCGCTCGCGCCGCCGGTTTCACCGGATCTGAGTTCGGGTCCGCTCTCACCCGTACGGCGCGTGACCGGGCCCGGCGGGGCTTCGTTGGTCCCGATGTCCGTGCCAGCCAGGGGCGGGCACGGAAAAACCACGCGTGGCTCCGCTGGAGCGATGAGGCACATACCTCGTGTGTGCCGTGGGACCTCGCTCCAGAGACGTGACCGGACGGCAGGGGACAGCATGCCCGGTCACCCAGGGAACGGTCGGCTTCGGGGACGCCCGGAGCCGACCGGCCTCCGTCCCCCGAGGCGTCCTCCCCAAGCGCCCCCCCGAGCGCCCCCCACCGCTTGCAAGTCCCCGGTCCCTCACCTCTTGGGCTTGTCCGTCCCCTCGCAACGCCCCAGCTGTCCCTGTTCGTCTGGATCACGTCGAACCGGTTGCGCGGGTCACGGCGCATCCAGCACGATGCCTAGCAGGACAGGTCGCAAGTACGGCAGTGCACAACTCAATTGCCATTGGTCGAGACCACTAGTGCGCCCCCCGTGCGCCGGGGCGGCCACCAGCGCCCTCCCGACTCGCGGCGCACTCCCCCGGCGCCGCTCCGTGGCACCGACGCTGCCCTGACGTCGGTGCTGACAGCCAAAGGGCCCCGCGGATCCGTCCCGCGGGGCCCTTCGGTCTGCCGTGGCCGAATGTCGTGACCAGCCGTCGTGACCAGCCGTCGCAACCAGCCGTCGTGACCGGCTGCCGTGCCTACTTCGTTCCCGCCAGCTTCGCGAGCTGCGCGTCGACGATCGCCTCGGCAACCTCCGGGTCGGCCGTCGCCCCGCCCCCGCCCCTGCCCTTGTCCCCGCCCGCGTCCTCCCCGACCGACTCCGGGTCGAAGATGTTCACGGCGCGGAAAGCGATCACCGTCGAGCCGCTGCGTACGACCGAGACGCGGTGCCGTTCGAGGAACTCATCGGCACGGTTCGCGAGCTTGTACGAGACGGCCTCGTCGCCCCCGACGGGCGCGGGCTGCGGCCTGGTGCCGAAGTAGCGGTGGCTGCCGTCCCCGAACGTGGCGCACTTCTTCGACTTCGTCGCCGCCCGCAGCGTGTCCATGGCCTTCTCGGCGTCCGCCCGGTCGTACGCGAAGAGCACGACCTCGGTCGCCGTGCCGTCCGAGACATCGGTGCTGGTCAGCGTGCGGCTGACGTGAGCCGTCGACTTCTGCGGGGCGTTGGCGTCGAGCCAGTCGGACAGCGGGCGGCACTCCGCCGGGGTCACGCGACCCTGCCCCGCCGCCTTCGCGGGCGCCTTCTCGACCTCGTACTTCTTGACGTCGCCCGAGGCGAGTGCCGCCTTCTGGAGCTTCGCCACGGCGGAAGAGGCACCGGAGGACCCGTCGGGCGCCTGCGCGGACTTCGACGGCTTCCCGCCTCCGTCGCCGGCGCCATCACCCTCACCGCTCCCGCTGCACCCTGCCGTAAGACCGAGCACCGCCACCACCGAAACGGCCACCACTCCGCGTGACACAGCTGACTTCACGTCCCCGCTCCCCCACTTTCGCCTTGCAACATGCGGAGTCACCCGCACTCCTCCTACGACGGAAGATCGTTACGGACGGTTCCACCAGGGCCGCGCCACCACCCGTCCGGCCCAACGCCCCCGCCGGACCCGCGCTACCGCCAGCCCCGCACTACCGCCACATCTCGCCCGCTACCGCCAGATCCAGAACCGGAACGGGCTCAGCAGCACGATCGCCAGCGCCATGCCGCCCACCACGATCACCACGCTCCACACCCGGCGGCTGCGCTCCGAACGCCCGTTCCCGCGCGGGCCGGTCGGCGTGGCCCGCCACTCGTCGGGACGCCACGCCCCGGCGACGCCCTCCCCCTGCGCCGCCTTGCGCTTCCGGCGCCTGCGGCCCAGTGCCCGCGACTCCGCGGCCTGCCGGATCGCCTCCTCCTCGTCGAGGCGCCGCAGCCGCTCGGCCACCATGCGCGCCCGCGCGGACGGCTCCTTCGGCGCCGAGGTACGGATGTCGCGCAGGCTGTCGCGCTCGAACCGCTCCCACACGTCGTCCGGCAGCCGGTCAGGCATCTCGCCCGGCGACCGGTCAGTCATCTCGATCTCGTCCGGTATTCGGTCCGGTCTTTCGTCCGGCTCCGCCACGACGCCCCCTCCTGATGCCCTTGCTCCCGGCGGATCACCGTAGAGCGGGGGAATTTCTACGGCACCCGGCGATGACGGCACAAGCTGTGTGATCCAAGCCACATAAGAATTCTGTGAGGTAAAGGACAACCATTCACAGCCGACGCAGGTCATGCATGCGTAACAACGGCCACACCCGCGTCCCCACCGCGGAGGCCTCCACCTCCGTATCGCCCACCAGGCGGTACGCCGGACTGACTGAGGTCTTCATGAAGCTCCGCCGTGTCATGGCCGCCGCGGCCGCGACCGCTGCCATAGCCCCGCTCGCGCTGCTGTCGGCCCCGGCCGCCTTCGCGACCGACGAACCCACCACCGCGCCTCCGAGCACGTCGGCCCCCGCGTCCGAGACGCCGCCGACCACACCCGGTGAGACGCCGCCCACCACGCCGGGCGAGACGCCGCCGACCACGCCCGGCGAGACGCCGCCCACGAAGCCGGGCGAGACGCCGCCGACCACGCCTCCCGCGACGACCCCGCCGGCCGAGACCGAGGACCCGACCGACGAGCCCTCCGACGAGCCCACGCAGTGCGAGGTCGACGAGGACGGCAACGACGTCGACTCGAAGCTGGAGCTCGGCATCTCGGGCCTGCCCGGCAAGATCGTCGCGGGCAGCGGCTGGCACCAGTTCAAGCTGACCGCCGCCAACCCGACCGACGAGGACCTCGGTGAGGTCCAGTGGCTCGCCGCCGTGAACAACTTCACGGACAGCGAGAAGGAGAAGGACTGGCTCGCCAACTACGCGCAGATCCAGTACCTCAACCCCGAGACCAAGGCCTGGGAGTCCATCGCGGACGAGGTCACGGGCGGCATCTACTTCGGCACCACCGAGCTGGGTGCCAAGGAGAAGGTCGACATCAAGCTGCGCCTCAACATCAGCGCCAAGGCACCGGCCGGTGACGGCTACGCACTCGGCCTCGGCGGCTACCTCGACTCCGAGCAGAACTGCGTGCACGAGTCGTTCTCGTTCTACGAGTTCACCGTCCTGAAGGCCGGCAGCAACAACGAGAACCCGGGCAAGGCCGAGGAGAACAAGGACGGCAAGAAGCCGTCCGGCGCCAAGTCCCCCCAGGGCGGCGCCAACAAGATCCCGACCACCGGCAGCCTCGCCGAGACCGGCTCCAGCTCCGCGCTGCCGACCATCGGCCTCGTCGGCGGTGTCGCCGTCATCGCCGGTGCGGGCGCGGTCTTCGTCGTCCGTCGCAAGAAGGCCGACGCCGGCGTGTAAGCACGTGCGTCAGCCCGCCGGTAACGGCACGCCGCCCAGCGGCACCTGAAGCACGCGAAAGGACCTGCTCTCGGAGGGGGGAGCAGGTCCTTTCGCGTATGTACGGGCTGTGAGCGGCCGGAGTTACTTCTTGGCCGGCACGAGTTACTTCTTGGCCGGCACGGCCGGCATCCCCAGGAAGGGCAGCTTCAGTGCGCCGAACGCGTCCGCCGGTACCGCCGGGGTCTTCGGCTCGACGGCAGCGAGACGTACGTACTGCGTGCCCTGCGCGGGACGCGTGTCCTCGCCGCCCTTGTTGGGCCAGAACGACATCGCGCGCTCGGCCTGCGCGGTGATCGTGAGGGAGGGGTTCACGCCCAGGTTCGCGGAGACCGCGGCGCCGTCGACGACCGAGATGCCGGGGTGGCCGTAGAGGCGGTGGTAGGGGTCGATGACCCCGGCCTCCGCGGAGTCGCCGATCGGGCAGCCGCCGAGGAAGTGCGCGGTCAGCGGGGTGCCCATCAGCTCGCCGATGTTCGACCCCGCGAAGCCGTTGATCTCCTTGGCGAGCAGCGTCGCGGCCTCGGTGGCCTCGGGGATCTGCGTCGGGTTGGGCGCACCGTGGCCCTGGCGGGCGGTCAGCAGGCCCTTTCCGATGCCCTTCTCCTTGCGGTATGTGGTCAGGGAGTTGTCGAGCGTCTGCATGACCAGGCCGATGATCGTCCGCTCCGACCAGCGCCGGTTGGAGAGCGAGCGGACCATCAGCCACGGGTGCTTGGCGACATTGCCGAGCCATCCCGTGACGCGCGCCCTGCCGCCGCCCTTGATGCTGTACGGCACCTGGAGGATCGTCATGCCGCCCATGGCGTTGGACTTCTTGCCGTAGCGGACCGGCTCGATGTGCGTGGTGGCGTTCGGGTGGATCGACGAGGTGATCGCGACGCCCTTGGTGAAGTCGGCCTTCTCGATGCCGTGCTGCTTGCGGTAGCGGCGGTCGGTGGTCTGCGAGCCGACCAGGGCCTCGGAGTTGGTGCGGGTCAGCGCGCCGAGCCGTCCGGAGATCCGCGGGAGCAGGCCGGTGTCCTTCATGCGGTGCAGCAGCGTCTGCGTGCCGTAGGTGCCCGCGGCGACGACGACGTGGCGTGCCGTGAAGGTGCGTCCGCCCTTGCGCTTGCCGTCGGTGGGCAGGGTGGCGGCGGCGTACCCGCCCCGCGAGTCCTCGGTGAGGGTGACGACGGACGTCATCGGGTGGATGACGGCGCCCGCCTTCTCCGCCAGGTAGAGGTAGTTCTCGTTGAGGGTGTTCTTCGCGCCGTGCCGGCAGCCCGTCATGCACTCGCCGCATTCGCTGCAAGCCCTGCGGGAGGGGCCCGCACCTCCGAAGTAGGGGTCGGGAACTTCCTGGCCGGGGTTGGCCGTTGAAGTACCCGAGGCGTCCTGCTCGTCGCCGAAGAAGACGCCGACCGGCGCCATGTGGAAGCTGTCGCCCACTCCCATGGCCTCGGCGGTCGCCTTCAGGTGGACGTCGGACGGAGTCGTGGTCGGGTTGAGCCGCACCCCGAGCATGCGTTTGGCCTGCTCGTAGTAGGGGCCGAGCTCGTCCTGCCAGTCCGTGATGTCCTTCCATTGCGGGTCGTTGAAGAACGGCTCGGGGGGCACGTAGAGCGTGTTCGCGTAGTTGAGCGAACCTCCGCCGACGCCCGCCCCCGCGAGCACCATCACATTCCCGAGCAGGTGGATGCGCTGGATGCCGTAGAGGCCGAGGGCGGGTGCCCAGAGGTAGTTCTTGAGGTCCCAGGAGTTCTTCGGGAGCGACTCACGGGTGAAGCGGCGCCCCGCTTCGAGCACGCCGACGCGGTAACCCTTCTCCGTCAGGCGCAGGGCGGAGACGGAGCCGCCGAATCCCGATCCGACCACGATGACGTCGTAGTCGTACGACGCTTCGTCGTGACCGCCCGCCTCACTGTCCGGCTGTTTCTGGACAGAGCTCTCCTGTGACATTGACTCTCCTCGTTGAGAACTAACCTCTAGAGAAAGGCTCTTGAGGCCCTGAGGCCGGACTCGGTCCTGGGACCGGCGCCGCGCCTACCGGAGGCGCAGGGACTTCATGACCTTCAGGCTCAGGCTCATGAACGCCGCGTACTTCTCGTCGTCCATGCCGAAGGACGGCGCGAGCGGCATAAGACGCTGGTGCGCGACGGTCTGCGCCTCGGTGTACTTCAGGATGCCCTCGGAGCCGTGCCTGCGGCCCAGGCCCGAGTCCTTCATGCCGCCCATCGGCGACTGCACGCTGCCGTAGGCGGGCGCGAAGCCCTCGTTCACGTTGACCGTGCCGGTGCGCAGGCGGGCCGCTATCTTGCGGCCACGGCTGCCGTCCTTCGTCCACACCGAGGAGTTCAGTCCGTACGACGTGGAATTGGCGAGGTCGACCGCTTCGTTCTCGTCGGTGAAGCGGTAGATGGAGACGACCGGGCCGAAGGTCTCCTCGCCGCACACCGCCATCGGGGACTCGACGCCGTCCAGGATGGTCGGCTCGAAGAAGTACGGGCCGATGTCGGGCCGGGCGACGCCGCCCGCGATCAGCTTGGCACCCTTGGCGACGGCCTCGTCGACGTGCCGCTTGGTGGTCTCCAGCTGCCGCTCGCCGACCAGCGAGCCCATCTCCGCGCCGTACGCGAGGGAACGGCCCAGGCGCATCGCCTTCGTCCGCGCCGCGAAGCGCTCCACGAACTCCTCGGCGATCGACTCGTGGACGTACAACCGCTCGATGGAAATGCACAGCTGGCCCGCGGACGAGAAGCAGGCCCGCACCGCGCCGGCCGCCGCCTTGTCGATGTCGGCGTCGTGCAGGACCAGCATGGCGTTCTTGCCGCCGAGTTCGAGCGAGACGCCGACGAGCCGGCCTGCCGCGCCCTGCGCGACCTCGCGGCCGGTGCGCGTGGAGCCGGTGAAGGAGACGTAGTCGGCGTGCTTGACGATCTCGGGGCCGATGACGGGGCCGTCTCCGATGACGACCTGGAAGACCTCGGCGGGCAGACCTGCCTCGATGATGAGGTCACGGGCCCACAGGGCGGTCAGGCAGGTCTCCGTGTCGGGCTTCATCACCAGGGCGTTGCCCGCCACGAGCGCGGGGAGGGCGTCGCCGATGGACAGCTCGAAGGGGTAGTTCCAGGGCGCGATCTGGCCGACCACACCGCGCGGCTGCCGGTTCTCGGTGACCTTCGTGAGGGTCGGTACGACGCCGGTGTGCCGCTTGGGGTTCAGGTACGCGGGGGCCTTGCGGCCGTAGTGCCGCGCGGCGACGGCGACGGCCTGGAGCTCCTCGTGCGCGTGCAGCCTGGCCTTGCCGGTCTCCAGCTGGATGAGGTCGAGAACCTCGGCCTGGCGCTGGAGGACCAGGTCGTGGAAGCGGAGCAGGACCGCCGCGCGGCGGCGGACCGGGGTGCGTTCCCAGGCGACCTGGGCGACCCTGGCGCGCTCGAAGGCGGTGGCCACGTCCTCGGGGGTGGACTCGGGCAGGTCGGCCAGCTTCTCGCCGGTGAACGGCGTGTGGTTGGCGGTCCGTCCCGAGCCGATCACGTCCCGGGTGAGCTGCGCGATCAGCTCGGGAGTCACCACGTCGGCGGTGGTGCGCGCGCCGTCGGGAGCGGTGGCTGTCGGGTTGGTTCCGATGGCCGCTGCGGTGGCCTGCGAGTCCGTCATGGTGGTGAGCGTAGGCCCAGGTCAGGGATTTGGGTACCCGTCGGTAATCAGCTTTCACCGGGCGCACACACGTTGCCAGCGATTGCTGGCGGTAAAGGGCCTGATCAGGGGCTTAGTGGGACTCGCAGGGCCTTGGCGACTCCGTGCGGATCAGAGTTCGTCGATCTCCAGGTTGTCGATGGCCGTCCTCGCCACCTCGCGGCCGCGCTCGGTGAAATCACCCTTGCCGGGGTAGTCGATCCAGAGCTTGTACATGTCGCCGGACTTGGCCTTGTAGTAGAAGACCTTCGCCTCGCGCGGCTTCAGTCGCTCCGAGTCCGAGTCGTCGACGTAGGTGACCGTGTTCTCGGCGGACTCCCGGTCCTTGTACGAGGTCTTCGCCGTCTTGCTCCGGGGAGCGGGCGTCTCGGCCATGCTGCTCTCGTCGCCGCCCTCGATCGCGTCACTGTCGCTGTACGCCTGCGCGGCAGCGGACCCCGCGATCTCGCCGGTGCTGTCCTCGGACTTCTTCGCGAGGTGCAGAGTGATCGAGACGGCGGTGCTCGGGTCGGTATAACTGACCCAGTGCTCCGTCTTGGTGATCCCGTCCGGGACGGACTTCACGTAGTCCGGGGGCGCCGCCATCGTCGCACCGAGCGTCTTCTCCTGGTGCTGCTTCCAGCTGTCCGCCTCGTCCGCCGCGAACGGGTTCATGACCACGAGGACGCCCGCGACCACGGCTGCGACGACCACCGCGCCAATGCCCATGAGTCCCTTGCGGCCGATGGTGACGCCCTTGCGGTCCGAGGCGCCACCGCCACCGGTATGGACGACCTGCGTCGGCGCCGGCCGCGGAGGCTGGGCCGCTTCCTCCAGGAGGGCGCGGACCTGCGCGGCGCGCGGACGCTGGCCCGGCTCCTTGATCAGGAGGCCGTTGATCGCCTGCGCGAGCGGGCCCGAGGCCGAAGCGGGCGCCGCGGGCGTCGCGTTCAGGACGGACTGGAGCGTCGCGGGGGTGTTGTTGCGCCGGAACGGCGAGACGCCCTCCGTGGCGGCGTAGAGGACCACGCCGAGCGACCAGAGGTCCGACGCCGGGCCGGGGCGCTGGCCCAGGACCCGCTCCGGGGCGATGAACTCGGGCGAACCGACGAAGCCGCCGGTGTCCGTCAGGTTCGTCTCGCCCTCGATCTGGGCGATGCCGAAGTCGGTGAGGACGACCCGGTCGTGCTGGCCCAGCATCACGTTGTCCGGCTTGACGTCACGGTGCAGGATGCCCGCCTGGTGGGCGGCGTCCAGCGCGCCGAGCACCTCAAGGCCGATGCGGGCGGCGTCCCGGGCGCCCAGGGTGCCCTCCTGGAGCGCGGCGCCCAGCGAGCGGCCCTGCACCAGCTCCATGACGATCCAGGGCTGGCCGTCCTCCACCGCCACGTCGTGGACGTTGACCACGGCCGGGTGGTCGAGGCGGGCCGCGGCGCGTGCCTCGCGGCGCATCCGCTCGAAGGCGTTGGCGCGCTCGCGCTCGGGCAGGTGGTCGGGGATCCGGGGTTCCTTGACGGCGACCTCGCGGTCCACCGTCTCGTCCTTCGCGCGCCAGACCGTGCCCATGCCGCCGTGGCCGAGCTTGGAGAGGAGGCGGTAGCGGCCCGCGATCAGGCGGCCCGCGCCGGGGTCCGGCTCGGAAGGGTGGCTCGGCTGGTTCGGGTGGTTCGGGTGGTTCGGGGGGCTCGGCTGGTTCGGCTGGTTCGGCACCGCCTGGGTGGGCTGGGCGTACGGCGACGGGGGCGGGGTCGGCGCGGCCGGGTGCTCGGCCCGCTGCTGGTGCGGCGGCTGCTGCGGCGGTTGTTGCTGCGGCGGCTGCGGCTGTGGTGGCTGCAGGCCATAGCTGGTTGGTTCGTACGGGCCGTAGGAGGCTCCCCCGTCATTGCTCATGGCCACATCACTACCTTGCCGGAGGCATCCGGTTCCACTGGGGTCACCGACTTGTGACAGGGGCGGGGCGCGGGGCGGGGCCTCAGCGGCGTACGACCGGGCTTCAGCGGCGCACGAAGGAGTCCACCGCCGTGTCGAAGTACCGCCTGGCCTCCTTGGCCCTGCCGACCGGCGCCGAGACCCAGACCTCGTACATCCGGTCGCCCTCCTGCCAGCACAGGTCGTACGTGTGCCGGTCGCCCTCCGCCGCCGTGAAGCCGTCCCAGGTGAACTGCCAGAGCGCGGCGGGCCGTCCGTTGTGCGAGGTCTCGGTGACCTCGCCGTCCCGGTAACCGGGGTTCTTCTCCGGCCCGTCCGCGTCGGAGCGGCGCTGCACGGCGAGCGGCCCGCCCGGCTCCGGGTCCGACTCCTTGATGCCTATGCGGAACGTTCCGCCCGGCGACTTGTAGAAGACGCGGGGCCCGTCCACCTCACGCCTGAAACCATCCGGCACGGCGAGCGTGAAGCCCCGGACGTCCTTCGTGACGCGGTAGCCCTCGGGGGCTTCGGGCGTCGAGGGCTTGGGGTTGCCGGAACTGCGCGTCACCGTCACCGTCGGGGTCGGCGAAGGCGACGGGGTCACCGTCCGCGTCGGTACGCTCTGGCCCGTCGAGGCCGGCGTCGATGGCGTACGGCCGTTCCCGTCGCCGTCCCTGCCCAGCAGGAGCGCGGCGGAGACCGCGGCCCCGGCCACGGCGGCCACCAGGGCGGCGGCGAGCAGCATGGCGCGACGGCGGCGGCGGGAAGGCCCCTCCGGCTGCACGGGCGGACGGGAGGGCAGGTCACGGTAGGTGGGCGTATAGCCCCCCGGCCTTCCGCCCGGTCTCCCCCCTGATCTCCCGCCCGGCCTCCCGCCCGGCAGCGCCGACGGCTGCCCGCCGGCCCGGCCCGCGGGCGTCGACGGCATCCGCCCCGTCTCCACGTACATCCGCAGGAGCCGCTCCGCCTCCGCCACGCCGAGGCGCCGTTCCGGGTCGCGTTCGAGGAGGCCGAGGACGACGGGCAGCAGCGGTGCGGCGGCGGGCGGCGGCCGGATCTCGTCGAAGACGACGGCGTGCAGGACCCCGCTGATCGTTTCCCGGCGGAAGGGCGACTCGCCGGTCAGCGCCGCGACGAGGAGCGCGCCGAGCGACCAGAGGTCGGACTCGGGCCCCGTCCGCTCGCCCGACATCCGCTCGGGCGCGGTGTACTCCGGAGAGCCCACGAAGGACCCGATCTCCGTGAGCGTCGTCGCGCCGCTGACCTGCGCGATCCCGAAGTCGGTGAGGACGACACGCCCGGTCGCCTCCTCCATGAGGACGTTCGCGGGCTTGATGTCGCGATGCAAGACTCCGGCGGCGTGCGCGACCCGCAGCGCGCCGAGCAGATCGATGCCCATCCGGGCCACCGTCCGCGCCGGCATCGGACCCGACCGCGCTATCCGCCCGGCGAGCGAACCGCCCTCGATCAACTCCATGACGATGTAAGGGTGGTCGCTCTGCACGACGACGTCGTGGACGACGATGATGTGCGGATGGCGCAGCTGCGCCGCCGCCCGCGCCTCGCGCAGGGTGCGTTCGACCTGCTGCATGGCGTCGGACTCGGAGAGCGTTTCGTCGAGGGCGAGTTCCTTGACGGCGACCCTGCGGCCGAGGAACTGATCCGTGGCCTGCCAGACCACGCCCATGCCACCCCTGCCGAGCCGCACGTCCAGGCGGTAACGACCGGCTATGACCCGGGGGTTGTCCCCCACGCTCCCCATGCGGCCATCATGCCCCACCCGTGTGCGGACGGACCCTGTCGGCCTGTGCGGCGGGCTGGTTCCGGCCGCTCGTCCCAGCCATCCCGGCTGCGGACGAGTGCGTTCAGCCCTCTCGCCAGCCCCGGAGTATCGCGTCGAACTGAGTGCGCGTCTTGCTCCAGTCGCCAGCGGGGGACGACATGTACAGCACGTACTCGACGCCGTCACGGCTGATATAGCTCTGTGAGATGGCGCGGCGTGGGCCCGCGGTCGTGTCGTTCGCTCCCGCCGTCCAGCTGAACTCCCAGAGCGCGCCCTGCTGGTCGCGGAAGGTGTTCTGGTCCAGCTGCAACCGCTTGTAGTCGGGCAGCTTGGGACTCAGGTTCTTCTCGAGCTGCACCTGGTGCGTGTAGGGGCTCTCGAACGTCGTGTGGCGGTCGGTGCTGATGCGGAGGAAGTGCCGCCCGTGGTCCGGGGTGTAGTCGATCTGGCTGCCGTCGACCTCGCGCTCCCAGCCCTTGGGCAGCATGAGGCTGAAGCCCTCGGCGTCGTTCACCCGGTGCCAGTTGGCGGGGATGCCGCCGACGGACTTGCCCGGCTTCCCGTCATTGGACTGCGAAGTGCCGCCGTCGTCGCCGTCCTGGAAGTACAGATAGCCGCCGAGGCCACCACCGCCGAACAGCACCACCGCCGCGACGGCCGCGACGACCGCGGGCCACTTGCGGCGCTTCGCGGGGCGAGCAGGGTCGTACGAGGACGGGTGGGCGCCGTGGACGACGGTGCCGGAGTGGTGCGGGGCTGAGTTGGGGCCGGAGTCGGCGCCGGTGCCGATCCTGGTGCTGTCTCCGCTGCCGTACCCGTACCCGTATCCGGGGGCGACCGTGCCGGACTGCGGCGTGTGCTGGTGCGGGTCCTGCGGATGCGGCTGGGGCTGTGACTGCGGATGCGGCTGCGCATGTGCCTGCGGCTGCTGGGACGTGGCGTGGACCTGCGTCGGCACGTACGCGGGCCCGGCGCTCGGGCTGCGCCCCTCCGCCGCCTCGGCGAGCATCAGCTCGGCCGCTTCCGCGGTCGGCCGGGAGTCCGGCTCCTTGCGCAGGAGCGCGCCGATGATGGTGCCGAGCGCCCCCGCGTACTCCGGCGGCGCGGGTTCCTCCGTGACCACGGCCTGCATGGTGCCCAGCGGGGACGTGCGCCGGAACGGGGAGTTGCCCTCGACCGCCGTGTACAGCGTGGCGCCGAGCGCCCAGAGGTCGGACGCGGGGCCGGGGTTGGCGCCGCTGACCCGCTCGGGCGCCAGATAGTCGACGGAACCGACGACCTCACCGGTCCGCGTGATCGTCGAGTCCCCCTCGATCGCGGCGATCCCGAAGTCGGTGAGCAGGATGCGGCCGTCGTTCGCCAGAAGTACGTTGCCGGGTTTGACGTCGCGGTGCAGGACCCCGGCGGCGTGCGCGGCGCGCAGGGCCTTGAGGGTCCACAGGCCGATGCGGGCGGCCTCCACGGGTTCGATGCGGCCCTTGTCCTTGACGGCGTCCGCGAGCGAACAGCCCTCGACGAGCTCCATCACGATCCAGGGCCTGGCGTCGTACTCCAGGACGTCGTGGACGGTGACGACCGCGGGGTGGTTGATCCGGGCCGCGGCCCGCGCCTCTGCGTGCGTACGCGCGAACAGGACCGCGCGGTCGGCCTCCGCCACGAACTGGGCCGCCGTCAGCTCCTTGACGGCGACGGTCCGGTGCAGCACCTCGTCGTGTGCTCGCCATACCCGGCCCATGCCACCGCGGCCTATGGACTCTCCGAGCCGGTAGCGGCCCGCGAGGAGCAGGCCCTGCATCTGATTCACGATCCCCCGCATTGGTTCTGACATGCCCCAGATTAGGGAGCGGGGGGCGCGCGCGGAACCTCCGGGGGGTGCACGGAGACCTCACTGTGACGCGTGACGCAGCAATTCGGCGCCTTTCGGGACGTCAACTCCCGCCGGGTACAGGGCTGATGCAGCTACGGTGAAGGTCTGTGAAGTTTTATGCACATCTCCGAACGTCCGCGTCGCTGAATGTCCGGTCCCTGAATATCCGTGACCGTCCGGGAGCGCGGGCGAACGATTTCAATCGGCCTGATACGTCGCCGAAGCCTGCTCGAAGAGCCGCGACACCTCGTCACGCTCGGCCTCGGGGCCCCGGATCTGCACGACGTGGTACTTGCCGCCGACGGCCATCGCCAGATTGCGCACGAAGGTCTCACGCCCCTCCGCGTCCTGCCAGGTGAACTGCCCCTCGGCCGTGGTCCGCCCGCCGACCTCCACCGTGCGCATCCCGCTGGACGTGGCCCAGGTCGAGTCGCGGAACGGCTGCAGTTCGCGCTCGTGCTCGCGCTGGTACTTCATGGGGTCCTTGCCGTACTCGTCCGTGCCGTCCCGCCCCGGCACGACGATCAGCTCGAAATCGCCGTGCGTGTAACGGACCTGACCCCGCCCGTTCTTGGGCTGCCGGTCCCAGCCGCTCGCGACGGCGACCCGGAAGCCTTCGGCATCCTTGCGGAGCGTGAAGCCCTGCGGCAGCTCGGGGCCGCTGGTCTGCGGCTGCTCCTCGTCGGTGCTCTTCTCCGGCTTGTCGCTCGGCCGGTCGGACTTGCCGTCCTCGCTGGGCCGGGCGCTGGAGCTGCTGCCGGGCTCGGGTCCCTGGCTGGTGCCGGGGTCCCCGACGGAGCCGGCCCGCTCACTGCCTTCGTTCTCCCCCGACTTGGGCATGAAGGCCACGGCGTACGCGACCGCTGCGACGAGGCCGACCAGGACGAGCAGGAGCAGGAGGCGCCCCAGGGAGCGCGGTTGTCCCGTACCGCTCTGCCGGGGCGCGCTGCTCCGGCGGGGGGCCGCCGCAGGCGCGGAGGCCGACAGTCCGGTTTCCCTCGCCCGCTTCTGCTGCCCGGGCTGCTTTGGCCGCTTTGGCTGCTTGTGCTTGTGCCGCCCGTTCTGCCGGTCCGACGCCGGGGCGGGCGGGGGCGCGGCGGCGCGCTGCTTCTCGGGTTTGCGCCGCTTCTCAGGGGCGCGTCGCTTCTCCGGCGCACGCCGCTTCTTCCGGCGTACGAGATCACCGCGGCGGCGTACGACGGGCAGGCGCCTGGCGTCGAACGGCGGTGCGGGCACGACGTTCGTACCGGCTTCCGGCTCGGGCGCCGAACGGACCAGCGAACGCAGCCAGCCGTTCAGCTCCTCGAAGTCGAGCCGCTCCGTGGGGTCCTGTCGCAGCAACGACTCGACCACGGGCCTGAGCGGACCGCACTCCTCCGCGAAGGCGGGCGGCTCGGCGCACACCAGCTGGACGAGCTCGAAGGTGCTCTCCTCCGGGTACGGTGCGTGGCCCTGCACGGCCCTGAACAGCAGGGCGCCCAGGGCCCAGAGGTCGGTTGCGGGCCCGATGGGCGGGGCGAGCCGCCAGTTCTCGTGCACGGGACCGGCCTGCTCGGGCGCCCACCGCTCGGTCACACCGCCGACCACGGTCATCCGGGCATGCCGGGCCCGCTCCGCGGCAAGGGCGGTGGCGGGCCCGCGCCGCACACCGCTGCGCTCGGCGACGAGGGAGTCCCAGTAGCTGTGGCCGGTCGTGGCGGGGGTGGTCGTGGCGGGGGTGGAAGCGGCGGGGGTGGAAGCGGCGTTGGCAGGCTCTGATCCCGGTCCGCCTCGGCCGGGGGTTGAGCCCGGTCCGCCTCGGGTGACTGCGGAACCCGGCCCGCCTTCGCCTCGGGTGGCCGCGAGGCCCTGCCCCGTACGGCCGGGGCCTCGTCCCTGACCGCCGCCGAAGCCCCGCCCCTCAAGACCCCGCTCCTCAAGGCCCCGCTCGTCATGGCCCTGACTGTCTAAGCCCTGATCGTCGTAGGCCGGTCCGTCCGAGCCCCGGCTTGTGGAGCCCCGGCCGTCATAGCCCGTTCCGGCCGGGCCCAGCTCGTCGGCCCCGCGCCCGGACCGGCCGAAGCCGCCCGGCTCCACGGCCCCTCGCTGGTCCGGAACCGCACCGGAGAACCCGCCGATGCCCTTGCCCGCGTCGGCCCCGGACGCCCCCGCGCCCCCGCCGGCCCTCGGCACGGCCCCGTGCCACTGCTTCTTGCCGCCGACGCCGTACGGGTCCAGGATCAGCCCGGCAGTTCCGGCAGTTCCGGCAGTTCCGGCTTCACCACTCCCCCGGCCCTCCGGGGCATCGTCGTCGTACCCGCCGCTCCTCGGCCCCGGCAGCTCCGCGTCCTCGCTCACCCGCGCCGCGGCCCGCGTCCCGGCGCGGTAGGCCGCTATGGCGCTGGGCCGGGCCGCCCTGGCGTCACCGCCGGGCTCCGCGGGCGGGGCGGCCTCGATCGCGGCATGCCCACGCGAATCGCCGGCCTCATCAACCTCGCGCGCCCCATAAGCCCCGCCAGCCTCGTGCGCCCCGTAGGCCCCCTCAGCCTCATCCGCACCGGAGGAGTCCGTCTCCGCACCGGCGTCAGCCCCGCTCCCGGCCCCGCCCCCCGCCTCGAACCCCGCGAGAAGCTCCTCGGGCCGCGGGTCGTACCCGCACAACGCCTCTTCCGCCGCGCCCGCCGCGAGGCCCGTGAGGACCACCCGGCCGTCGTCGCAGACCAGGACCGTACGCGCGGTGATGTTCCGGTGGACCCAGCCGTGCGCGTGCAGCACCCGCAGCGCCGTCACCACGTCCGAGGCGATCTCCGCCGCGCGGTAGGGACTCAGCGGCCGGTCCGCGAGCAGCGCGGCCAGCGACCTCGCCGCCACCAACTCGCTCACTATCCACAGCGAACCGCCCTCGGCGAACACGTCGAAGACCTGGTCGAGCCGCGGGTGGTCGGGTATCTGCGCGGCGGCCTGCGCCGCCTCTATCGCGCGCCGCACCGCCGGATCAGACGGCCTGCGCGTCGTACGCGCCGACGGCCGCCGGACCGCACCCGCGCTCACGAACCCCGCGGGCAGCTCGCCGTCCGGGAGGTCGCGCTCATCGAGTTCGAGCACTTCGGCGTCGACGACCTCGGGCAACGGCACCTGCCTGACCAGGACTTCCTGCCCGCTGTACGTGTCGAAGGCCCGTGTCTCCGCGAGTTCGTACTCATCCGCCGGAGGCAGCGGCAGGCGATAGCGGTCGGCGAGTACCCGCCCCGCGTATTCGTCCACGCCGCCTCCCGCGTCCGCCCGGTGGTCAAATCCGTTCGTGTTGTGCACTGTTGCGGCTGCGTACGGTCCGCAGACACTCACGATACGTGCCCGAGGCAAACCGCATTGAGGGGATTCCAGATCTCACTGGGGCCATTGCCGCGGACTCTCCCATTCCGTGGTCCGCGGCGCCCCGGCCCCGCTCCTGGCTACTTCTTCGGCTTGAACGTCTTCGTGAAGGTCTGCCAGGCGTCCTTGCGCTCGTCACTGCCCCACTTGGCGTCCTTGGCCGTGTACATCATTCCGTAGCCCAGACTGCCGTTGACGACGAAGCCGCGGTCTATCGAGCGGTACTTCGTGCCGCCGTCGACGTACGTGAACTCCCAGTCGGCGGTGTTGTAGTCCCGGTAGTCGACCTTCTCTATCCGGATGCGCTTGTACTGCGACCGGACCATGTACGACTCCTGGCTCTTCCAGTCGCCCACGGGGTCGGACTTGGGGGTGTTGGTCCAGCCGATGAGCAGCTTCTGCCCGTCGGGCCCGGTGAAACGCGCGCCGGCGGCAGCCGTGGTCTGGTACTTCCAGCCCTTGGGCAGGCCGACCGAGAACCCCTGGGAGTGCTTGTACGTCGACTCGGCGCCGTCACCCGGCTCCTTGCCGGAGTCGTCGCCGTCGTCGTCGCTCTCACCCGGATCCGGGCTCTCGTCCGAACCCGGGCTCGCCCCCGAACCCGCGTCCTTGCCCGTCTCGTCCTTGCCTTCGCCCTTCTCGGCGCCGTCGTCCTGCCCGGCGCCCTTGTCCGGCTCCTTGCCCTTGTCGCCGCCGCCCGCGGTCGCCCCGCTGGACGCGGCCTTGTCGCTGCCGTTCTTGCTGTCCTGCCCGTTGTCCTCGTCCCCGCCGCTGAACGCGAAGGCGAGCACGGTCCCGAGCACCGCGATCGCGAGGGCCACCGAGAAGATGACGAGCGTGCGCCGGGGCACCACGTCGGTGAGCGAGGCCTTGGGCGGCGTCGCACGCGGCGGCGTCCCGGAAGCCGACGCCCCCGACGCGGGAGCAGACGAAGCAGAGGTGACGGCGGAGGAAGAGGCAGCAGCCCCGGTCGCCGCACCGGCAGCCCCGGACCGCGCCGGCTTCTCCGCCACCGCACCAGAGGCGGAGTCAGCGGCACCGGCCCCGGACCCGGAAGCCGCATCAGCACCGGAAGCAGCCGCCCCGGCACCCGCCCCCCGAGCGGTCGCCGCAGCCGCGGCCTTCCGCACCGACCTGAGCGCGCCCTTCAGCCGCTCACCGGCCTCCTCGCCCTTACGGCCACCGGAGTCCGCGGAGGACCCGGCGGCACCAGCGGTCCCGGTGGACCCTGCGGCCCCTGAGCCGGAGCCGGACCCGGACGTGTCCGCCGCGGCCCCTGCGGCACCCGCGGCACCCGCGACGCCCGCACCGGCCGCTCCCGCCCCGGCCGCGCGGCCCTTGCCCTTGCCGAACCGCTTGCCCAAGGAGGGCGGCACGGGCGGCAGCGGCACGACCTTCGTCGCGTCGACCGGCTCCGGCTCGTCCTTGGCCTCGGGCGCGTGGATCACGTCGATCAGGAGCGCACGCGCCGCGGCGTCGTCGAGCCGCTGCTCGGGGTCCTTGGCCAGCAGGCCGTAGATGACCTTCTCCAACGGCCCGGCGTTCGTCGGCTGTTCGACGTCCTCGGTCATCACCGCGGTGAGGGTCGCGATCGCCGACCCCTTGTCGTACGGAGGAACGCCCTCAACTGCCGCGTACAGCAGACCGCCCAGCGACCACAGGTCGGCCGCCGGTCCCGGCTTGTGCCCGCGGGCCCGCTCGGGCGAGATGTACGAAGGAGCGCCGACGAGCATGCCGGTGGAGGTGATCGACGGGTCGCCCTCGACCTGTGCGATGCCGAAGTCCGTGAGAACGACCCGCCCGTCCTCGGCGATCAGCACGTTGGACGGCTTCACGTCGCGGTGCAGGATTCCCTCGCGGTGCGCGGAGCGCAGCACGTCGAGCACCGCGAGGCCGACCTCGGCCGCGCGCCTCGGCGTGAGCAGCCCGTCCTCGCGGATGGCCTCGGCGAGGGACTTGCCCTCGACCAGCTCCATCACGATCCACGGCCGGTCGTCCTCGTCGACCACGTCGTACACGGTCACCGCACTGGTGTTGCGGATCCGCGCGATCGCCTTGGCCTCACGCAACGTACGCGTGATGAGCCGGCGCTTCTCCTCCTCGTCGATGCTGGAGGGAAAGCGAAGCTCCTTCACCGCGACCGTCCGGCCGAGTGTCTCGTCCTTGGCGCGCCAGACGGTTCCCATTCCGCCGCGGCCGAGCACTTCTCCCAGCCGGTAGCGCCCGGAGAGGAGACGTTCGCTCTGGTCCTGACGGGACTGACCCGTCTTCTCCGCGTCCGACATGCGTCCCCTCTGCTGCTACCGCTGCTACCCGCGCAACCCGCCCTGACAGAGCCTTCATTGTCCCTTACTTCGGGACCGGTCTACGCCCAGGGTCCAACGTCTCTCATGACGGGCTCCGCACATGGAACTCTTCCGGTGCTCGGCACCCGGGGCAAGGCCCCGCCGCGACGCCGTCGGCCGCGAGGAGTCGGCGCCCCAACAGCCCCGCCGACCCGCGGGGTTCACGCCGAACGGGCCGCGCGGGGTCCTGCAAGGGTGTGCGGAGCGCTACAGCGGCACGATATCCGGCGCCCCCAGCCGCGCCGCGTCCGCCGTCAGGTCGTCCGGCTGCCGCTGCGACTCGCGCTCCGCCTCCACCCGCTTCTCGTAGTGCTGTACCTCCCGCTCCACCTGGTCCTTGTCCCAGCCGAGGACCGACGCCATCAGCTCCGCGCACACCCGCGCGCTGCGCGTGCCCCGGTCGAACGTCTCGATCGAGATGCGCGTGCGCCTGGTCAGCACGTCGTCCAGATGCCGCGCCCCCTCGTGCGAAGCGGCATAGACGATCTCGGCGCGCAGATAGTCGTCGGCGGCCGGCAGCGGCTCGCCCAGCTTGGGGTCGGCGGTGATGAGGGCGAGGACCTCTTCGGCGAGTGAGCCGTACCGGTTCAACAGGTGTTCCACGCGCACCACATGGAGGCCGGTGCGTGCCGCGATCCTGGCGCGCGCGTTCCACAGGGCCTTGTACCCCTCGGCGCCGACCAGCGGGATGTCCTCGGTGACGCAGTCGGCGACCCGCTGGTCGAGGGCGTGCACCGCCTCGTCCACGGCGTCCTTCGCCATGACGCGGTACGTCGTGTACTTGCCGCCCGCGATGACCACGAGGCCCGGCGCCGGATGCGCCACCGTGTGCTCGCGCGACAACTTGCTCGTGGCGTCCGACTCCCCGGCGAGCAGCGGCCTCAGTCCTGCGTACACCCCTTGGACGTCGTCCCGGGAAAGGGGCACCGCGAGGACCGAGTTCACGTGCTCGAGCAGATAGTCGATGTCGGCGCTGGAGGCGGCGGGGTGCGCCTTGTCCAGGTCCCACTCGGTGTCGGTGGTCCCCACGATCCAGTGCCGCCCCCACGGAATGACGAAGAGGACGCTCTTCTCCGTCCGCAGGATGAGACCGGTCGTCGAGTTGATCCGGTCCTTCGGTACGACCAGATGGATGCCCTTGGACGCACGGACGTGGAACTGGCCCCGCTCCCCGACCATCGCTTGTGTGTCGTCCGTCCACACGCCGGTGGCGTTCACGACCTGCTTGGCCCGGACCTCGTACTCCCCGCCGCCCTCGACGTCCTGCACCCGGGCGCCGACGACCCGCTCTCCCTCGCGCAGGAAGCCGGTCACGCGCGCCCGGTTGGCGACCTTGGCCCCATAGGCCGCCGCCGTGCGCACCAGCGTGGCCACGTAGCGAGCGTCGTCCATCTGCGCGTCGTAGTACTGCATGGCGCCCACCAGGGCGTCCTTCTTCAGGCAGGGTGCGACGCGCAGGGCGTGACGCCGGGTCAGGTGGCGGTGCATCGGGAGACCGCGGCCGTGTCCCTTCGACATCGACATGGCGTCGTACAACGCGACGCCCGAGCCCGCATAGATCCGCTCCCAGCCCTTGTGCTGCAAGGGGTAGAGGAACGGCACCGGCTTCACGAGATGCGGGGCGAGCCGCTCCAGGAGCAGGCCGCGCTCCTTCAGCGCCTCCCGCACCAGCGCGAAGTCCAGCATCTCCAGATAGCGCAGACCGCCGTGGATCAGCTTGCTCGAACGGCTCGACGTGCCCGACGCCCAGTCCCGCGCCTCGACCAGGCCGGTGGACAGACCGCGGGTCACGGCGTCAAGTGCAGTGCCCGCACCGACCACTCCCGCGCCCACGACCAGGACATCCAGCTCCCGCTCGGCCATTCCCGCAAGTGACTCGGCACGCTCCGCCGGCCCCAAGGTCGCTGTCCTCACCGCTGCCTCCCGTTGCTTTGTCGGGTGTGGTCGCGCTCACATCATGCCCAGATTCTGCTCAGGTCCGCTGAGTTCGGCCGCCGCCTGTGGACAACACGGCCAACACTCCGACACCTGACACCGAGCAATGCCACATAACGGTCATATTTACTCCTAGTCTGACATTGCGCTGGTCCACCTTGTCCACAGGACTTGCGCGCTCGTCCCGCTCCGGCTATTAGGAGGACGGCCCACCGCCATGCCCGCAGATCTCGCAGTCATCGGTCTCGGCCACCTCGGCCTGCCCCTCGCCAGGGCCGCCGTCTCCCGTGGCATCGCCACCATCGGCTATGACCCCGCCCGCGCCGTCGATCTGGCAAGCGGCCGCCTGCCCTGCGACGGCGCCGAGGGCACCCTGACCGCCGCCGATGTCCGCCGGATGCTCTCGGGGGGCTTCCGGCCGACCACCGACCCGGCCCAGCTCGGCCGGGTCCGCACCGCGGTCATCTGTGCTCCCACTCCTCCGGCAGCGGACCGCACCCTCGACCTGAGCCAGGTGGCAGACGCCGCCCGCGCCCTGGCCGCGCGCCTGCGCCCGCACACCACGGTCATCCTCGAGTCACCCGCATACCCCGGAACCACGGAGGAATTCCTCCGCCCCATCCTCGAAGAGGGCTCCGGCCTGCGCGCGGGCCGCGACTTCCATCTGGCCCACTCGCCCGGCCGCCTCGATCCCGGCAACCGCACCCACGGCTACGCGGGCACGCCCAAGGTCATCGGCGGCCTCACCCCGGCCTGCACCGAATCGGCCGCCGCCTTCTACGGCCGCCTCACCGACAAGGTCGTACGCGCGCGTGGCCCGCGAGAAGCCGAGACCGTGCACCTCCTGGAGACCAACTACCGGCACGTGAACATGGCTCTGGTCAATGAGATGGCCGTGCTCTGCCACGACCTGAACATCGACCTGTGGGACGTCATCCGCTGCGCCGAGACCAAGCCCTTCGGCTTCCAGGCCTTCCGCCCCGGACCCGGGGTCGGCGGCCACGGCGTCCCCCTGGATATCCCGGGCCCCGGCAGCCGCGGCGCCCGCCCCCTGCGCATGGTCGAACTGGCCCAGCAGGTCAACGACCGCATGCCCCGCTACGTGATCCAGCGCTCGGCGACGCTGCTCAACGAACACGGCAAGTCCGCCCGCGGCGCCCGCGTCCTGCTCCTGGGCGTCACCTACAAGCCCGACCTCGCCGACCAGCAGGGCTCCCCCGCCAGGGAGGTCGCGACCCGCCTGATGGAGATGGGCGCGTCCGTCAGCTACCACGACCCCTACGTCCCCAGCTGGAGCGTGCTCGGCCACCCCGTCCCCCGCGCGGACTCCCTCTACGAAGCCGCCGCGGACGCCGACCTCACGATCCTGCTCCAGCACCACCGCACGTACGACCTGCAAGGTCTCGCCGTGAAGGCCCAGCTGCTCCTGGACACCAGGGGCGCGACCCCGGCGGGCGCGGCCCACCGCCTCTGACGCGGCCTCGGCCCACACGGCACGCAAGAAGGGCCCCGGTACGAGTACCGGGGCCCTTCTTTAAGAAGCAGTCGAACTCAGGAGCAGACGATCAGCGCTTGTGCTGCGAGTCCGCGACCGTCACCTCGACGCGCTGGAACTCCTTGAGCTCGCTGTAGCCCGTCGTCGCCATCGCGCGGCGCAGCGCCCCGAAGAAGTTCATCGAGCCGTCCGGGATGTGCGAGGGACCGGTGAGGATCTCCTCGGTCGTGCCGACCACACCGAGGTCGACGCGCTTGCCGCGCGGCACGTCCTCGTGGACGGCCTCCATGCCCCAGTGGTGGCCCTTGCCGGGCGCGTCCGTGGCGCGCGCCAGCGGGGAGCCCATCATCACCGAGTCGGCGCCGCAGGCGATGGCCTTGGGCAGGTCGCCGGACCAGCCCACGCCGCCGTCCGCGATGACGTGTACGTACCGGCCGCCGGACTCGTCCATGTAGTCACGGCGGGCCGCAGCGACGTCCGCGACGGCGGTGGCCATCGGCACCTGGATGCCCAGGACGTTGCGCGTGGTGTGCGCGGCGCCGCCGCCGAAGCCGACCAGGACACCGGCCGCGCCCGTGCGCATCAGGTGCAGGGCAGCGGTGTACGTGGCGCAGCCGCCGACGATCACCGGCACGTCGAGTTCGTAGATGAACTGCTTCAGGTTCAGCGGCTCGGCCGCGCCGGAGACGTGCTCGGCGGAGACGGTGGTCCCGCGGATGACGAAGATGTCGACACCGGCGTCCACGACGGCCTTGGAGAACTCCGCGGTGCGCTGCGGGGAGAGCGCGGCGGCGGTGACGACGCCCGAGTCGCGCACCTCCTTGATGCGCTGCCCGATCAGATCGGCCTGGATCGGCGCGGAGTAGATCTCCTGGAGCCGGCGGGTGGCGTTGTCGGTGTCCAGCTCCGCGATCTCGTCGAGCAGCGGCTGCGGGTCCTCGTACCGCGTCCACAGGCCTTCGAGGTTCAGGACGCCGAGACCGCCCAGCTCACCGATGCGGATCGCGGTCTGCGGCGAGACGACCGAGTCCATGGGGGCCGCCAGGAAGGGCAGCTCGAAGCGGTAGGCGTCGATCTGCCAGGCGATCGAGACCTCCTTCGGGTCGCGGGTACGGCGGCTCGGGACGACGGCGATGTCGTCGAAGGCGTACGCCCGGCGGCCGCGCTTGCCGCGTCCGATCTCGATCTCAGTCACGTGGGTGGCCCTTCAGCTTTCTTCGGTACTTCGCACTTCTTCGGCACTTCGGCACTGGTCTGCCGTTCCAGTATCCCCGACGCGCACGAAGAGGGGCGGCCCGGGGAATCCGGACCGCCCCCACGCGCGCGTGGAGCGCTGTCAGCGCCGCACGGGGCGTCAGCGCTTGTTCGTGTAGTTCGGCGCCTCGACCGTCATCTGGATGTCGTGCGGGTGGCTCTCCTTGAGGCCCGCGGAGGTGATCCGTACGAAACGGCCGTTCCTCTGGAGCTCCGGAACGGTCTGGCCGCCTACGTAGAACATCGACTGACGCAGACCGCCGACCAGCTGGTGCACGACCGAGGAGAGCGGGCCGCGGTAGGGCACCTGGCCCTCGATGCCCTCGGGCACCAGCTTCTCGTCGGAGGCGACGCCCTCCTGGAAGTAGCGGTCCTTGGAGAAGGACTTGCGGTCGCCGCGGGTCTGCATCGCGCCGAGCGAGCCCATGCCGCGGTACGACTTGAACTGCTTGCCGTTGATGAACATCAGCTCACCGGGGGACTCCTCGCAGCCGGCGAGCAGCGAGCCCAGCATGACCGTGTCCGCGCCGGCGACGAGCGCCTTGGCGATGTCGCCCGAGTACTGCAGGCCGCCGTCGCCGATGACCGGGACACCGGCCTCCTTGGCGGCGAGCGACGCTTCGTAGATGGCCGTCACCTGCGGGACGCCGATGCCGGCGACGACACGCGTCGTACAGATGGAGCCGGGTCCGACGCCGACCTTGATGCCGTCGACACCGGCGTCGATGAGGGACTGGGCGCCGTCACGCGTGGCGATGTTGCCGCCGATGACGTCCACGCCCGAGGCGTTGGACTTGATCTTGGCGACCATGTCGCCGACCAGGCGGGAGTGGCCGTGCGCGGTGTCGACGACGATGAAGTCGACGCCCGCCTCGATCAGGGCCTGGGCACGCTCGAAGGCGTCGCCCGCGACGCCGACGGCGGCGCCCACCAGGAGGCGGCCTTCGCTGTCCTTGGCGGCACCGGGGTACTTCTCGGCCTTGACGAAGTCCTTGACCGTGATGAGGCCCTTGAGGACACCGCTGTCGTCGACGAGCGGAAGCTTCTCGATCTTGTGGCGGCGCAGCAGCTCCATGGCGTCCACGCCGGAGATGCCGACCTTGCCGGTGACCAGCGGCATCGGCGTCATGACCTCGCGCACCTGGCGCGTGCGGTCCGACTCGAAGGCCATGTCGCGGTTGGTGACGATGCCGAGCAGCTTGCCCGCCGGGTCGGTCACCGGGACGCCGCTGATGCGGAACTTGGCGCAGATCGCGTCGGCCTCGGCGAGCGTCGCGTCCGGGTGCACCGTGATCGGGTCGGAGACCATGCCGGACTCGGAGCGCTTCACGAGGTCGACCTGGTTGGCCTGGTCCGCGATGGAGAGGTTGCGGTGCAGTACGCCGACGCCGCCCTGCCGCGCCATGGCGATCGCCATGCGGGACTCGGTGACCTTGTCCATCGCCGCGGAGAGCAGCGGGACGTTCACACGCACGTTCTTCGAGATGAGCGAGGAAGTGTCGATCTGGTCCGGCGCCATGTCCGACGCACCGGGCAGCAACAGCACGTCGTCGTAGGTCAGCCCGAGTGTCGCGAATTTCTCGGGCACTCCGTCGACGTTTGCAGTCATGACACCTTCCCCAAATGGCCTTGATCGGTGCGGATGTCCATGCTAACGGGAACCGAGGGTGTCTCATTCCACGATCAAGATCATCGATCAGATTTGTACGTTCATACGGCACGTACAGACGCCGAACCGATGCCGAACGGGCATCCAAGGTGACCACACGCGCAAGCCGGTGACCGCTACTGCTCGGCCAATGCCCGCAACCGACTCAGCGCGCGATGCTGCGCGACCCGCACGGCGCCGGGGGACATGCCCAGCATCTGCCCGGTCTCCTCGGCCGTGAGCCCGACCGCGATCCTCAGGAGCAGCAGCTCGCGCTGGTTCTCCGAGAGATTGGCCATGAGCTTCTTGGCCCACTCGGCATCGCTGCTGAGAAGGGCGCGCTCCTCGGGCCCGAGGGAATCGTCCGGCCGCTCGGGCATCTCGTCCGACGGCACCGCCGTGGATCCGGGATGGCGCATCGCCGCGCGCTGGAGATCGGCGACCTTGTGCGCGGCGATCGCGAAGACGAACGCTTCGAAGGGGCGTCCCGTGTCCTTGTAGCGCGGCAGGGCGAGGAGGACCGCGACGCATACTTCCTGCGCCAGGTCCTCCACGAAGTGCCTTGCGTCGCCGGGCAGTCGAGAGAGCCGTGTGCGGCAGTACCGCAGCGCCAGGGGGTGCACATGGGCCAGCAAATCGTGCGTGGCCTGTTCGTCACCCTCGACCGCGCGAAGGACGAGGGCACCGATCACCGTCGTCTTGTCATCGCGCATCGGTCCATGGTGCCTTGGCGCTGATTGATCCGTGGCACCACGTCCGTAGTTGTGCACCGAAGCGTTATGAGCAGGTGCGCCGGAACTCATCTCGTGCGCCCTCCCCTCCCGCTCGACCGACCTGTCCCCGAGGAACTCCACACCTCAAGGATGCGGCATCGGCGGCGAAGCGGCGGCAATCGCTCCCGGGTGAGGGAGCGACGGGCGTCCGTGACCCCGCCCACCACTCGGCGGGCGGGGATCGCCGTGCCCGCACGGCGACACACCTATCGGACCAGGCCCCAGCGGAAACCGAGCGCCACGGCGTGCGCGCGGTCCGAGGCGCCGAGCTTCTTGAACAACCGGCGGGCGTGGGTCTTGACCGTGTCCTCGGAGAGAAAAAGCTCACGTCCGATCTCGGCGTTCGACCGGCCGTGGCTCATGCCTTCGAGGACCTGGATCTCACGCGCGGTGAGGGTGGGCGCCGCGCCCATCTCGGCCGAGCGCAGTCTGCGCGGAGCGAGCCGCCACGTCGGGTCGGCGAGCGCCTGCGTGACGGTCGCGCGCAGTTCGGCGCGCGAGGCGTCCTTGTGCAGATAGCCGCGGGCACCGGCGGCGACCGCGAGCGCGACACCGTCCAGATCCTCGGCGACGGTGAGCATGATGATGCGCGCACCGGGGTCGGCGGACAGCAGCCGCCGCACCGTCTCGACGCCGCCCAGACCGGGCATGCGTACGTCCATCAGAATCAGGTCCGAGCGGTCGGCGCCCCAGCGGCGGAGGACTTCCTCGCCGTTGGCCGCTGTCGTCACGCGCTCTACGCCGGGCACGGTCGCGACCGCGCGGCGGAGCGCCTCTCGGGCGAGCGGGGAGTCGTCGCAGACGAGGACGGATGTCATGACTGTCCTCCGCGGCTCTCACAGCTGCTGCGCGTCACCTTGAGCCTCCAGGCTGGTACATATTCGTCACCTGTGCGGTTGACGCTCTCGGACATCTGCCCCAGCGCTTGTTCTTTCAACCGCCTCGCACTCTCAACGACGGTCACCCGAAAGAGTTACGGGGCGGTCGGCCTCGTTCGGCACTCTACGTGAGGGCGCGGACACAGAGCAGACGGCGCAAGAGACCCTCAACCTTTCATCACAACCCATGCCCCATTTAGCCGCTTTCCTTCCCTTTTCCTGGTGTCTGTGACTAGATTTTCCAATGAGTCATATTTTCATCTCCTTAGACAGTAGATGTACGGTCGTGGGCACCGTATCCGCGCAGAACGGCCACCAGGAGACACGCAATGGCAGATTTCTCCCGCCTTCCCGGACCGAACGCAGATCTCTGGGACTGGCAGCTCCTCGCCGCTTGCCGCGGGGTCGACAGCTCGCTCTTCTTCCACCCGGAGGGCGAGCGGGGCGCGGCGCGCAGCGCACGTGAGAACTCCGCCAAGGAGGTCTGCATGAGATGCCCCGTGCGCGCGGAGTGCGCTGCTCACGCCCTGGCGGTACGCGAGCCGTACGGCGTGTGGGGCGGACTGACCGAGGACGAGCGCGAAGAACTCATGGGCCGGGCACGCAACCGCCTCGTCACGACATCCGCACCGTCGGCCTCGGCGGCCGCAGCGGCCGCGACCTCGACGGCACGCGGCGACATGGTCACGCACACCTGAAGGAACGTTTCTTCGTAGGCGCTCAGCGCTCTGCGGCCCGCGCAAGGTGATCAAGGGTGGCCGCCACTGCGGGCACCTGCGCCAGATCAGGCAGGGTGAGCGCGACGATTTCGCGCTGGACGGCAGGCTCCACCGTCACTGTGCGTGCACCTTTGGGGCGTACGGACTCGATGGCGAGCTCCGGCAGGACCGCGACTCCGAGGCCGGCGCCGACCAGGCCGATCACCGCCGGATAGTCGTCGGTCGCGAAATCGATGCGGGGCACGAAACCCGCTCCCTCGCACACCTCCACCAGCTGCCTGCGACAGCGCGGACAGCCCGCGATCCACGGCTCGTCGGCCAGTTCCCCGATGGCGACCGCGTCCGCCTTGGCGAGCCGGTGTCCTTCCGGCACCAGGCCGACGAGCCGGTCGGCGAGAAGCGGCCGTACGACCAGGTCGTCCCACTCCTCGGCGGCGGTGGCGCCGTCATAGCGGAAGGCGAGCGCCACGTCGCAGTCGCCCTCGCGCAGCATCTCCACCGAGCGCGGCGGTTCGGCCTCCTCCAGCGAGACGCGCGTGCCGGGGTGCGCCGCGCGCAGGGCGGCCAGGGCGCTCGGCACCAGCGTCGAGCTGCCGCTGGGGAAGGAGACGAGGCGGACCCGGCCCGCCCGCAGGCCCGCGATGGCGGCGACCTCCTCCTCGGCGGCGGTAAGACCGGCCAGGATCCCGGCGGCATGCCGGACCAGGGACTCGCCAGCCTGGGTCAGGCGCATCTCGCGGCCCGTGCGGATGAGGAGCGGCGTGCCCGCGGAGGCTTCGAGGGCCTTCATCTGCTGGCTGACGGCCGGCTGCGTACAGCCGAGGTCGCGCGCCGCGGCGGAGAAGGAGCCGGTGGCGGCGACGGCGCGCAGTACGCGGAGATGACGGGCCTCGATCATGACTCAAGCATAAGTGACGCTTGGATCAGGCGCCCAATAATGCGTAGCCGCTTTGAGCTGCCTCGCCTAGCCTTTTGTCATGAAGCTTCTCTCCGTGAATCTGGGCCGGTTCAAAGCCGTGGACTACACCGACGCGCCCTCGGGCGGCACGGGCATCGACAAGAAGCCCGCCGACGGGGCCGTGCGGGTGGCGGCTCCCGGCGCGAAGGGCACCGCGGGGAGCGGGCTCGCCGGGGACGAGGTCTGCGATCTGCGGCACCACGGCGGGAACGACCAGGCGGTGTACGCCTACGCGCGCGAGGACCTCGACGAGTGGGAGCGGCTGCTCGGCCGTCCGCTGCCGGGCGGCTCCTTCGGCGAGAACCTCACGACGTCCGGCCTCGACGTCAACGGCGCGAAGATCGGCGAGCGCTGGCGCGTCGGCCCCGATCTGCTCCTCGAAGTGACCTCGGGCCGCATCCCCTGCCAGACGTTCCAGGGCCACCTCGGCGAGACGAAGTGGGTCAGGCGCTTCACGCAGCAGGGCGCTCCCGGCGCCTATCTGCGGGTGATCGAACCGGGCGAGATCCGGGCCGGGGACACCATCGAGATCGTGCACAGCCCGGAGCACGACATCACCGTGTCCCTCCAGTTCAGGGCCGTGACGACCGAGCGGAAGCTGCTGCCGGGCCTGCTCGCCGCGGGGGACGCGCTGCACTCCGAGACGATCAAGACGGCGCGCACGTACGCGCAGAAGTACGGGGCGGGGTCCGAGGGCCGTCCGGGCGACACGGCCGCCCCGGGATCTCACTAGCCTTGGTCCATGACTACGGCTCTGATTACGGGATCGACCGCCGGTATCGGCTCGGCCTTCGCCCGGCGGCTCGCCGGTGACGGCCACAACCTGGTCCTTGTGGCACGGAACACCGAGCGGCTGCGGGAACAGGCGACCGAACTGCACGACCGGCACGGCATCGAGGCGGAGGTCCTGACCGCGGACCTCGCGACGGACGACGGGATCACCACCGTCGAGAAGCGGCTCGCTGACCCCAGGAACCCGGTCGATCTCCTGGTGAACAACGCCGGGTTCGGCAACAAGGGCCAGTACCTGGAAGTGCCGATCGAGGATGAGCTGACGATGCTCAAGGTGCACTGCGAGGCGGTGCTCCGCCTCACGTCGGCGGCGACGGAGTCGATGCGGGAGCGGGGCCGCGGGGGCGTCGTCAACGTCGCGTCGGTGGCGGCGTTCGTACCGCGCGGGACGTACGGCGCTTCGAAGGCGTGGGTCGTGCAGTTCACGCAGGGCGCGGCGAAGGACCTGGCGGGATCCGGGGTGCGGCTGATGGCCCTGTGCCCCGGATTCGTACGGACCGAGTTCCACGAGCGTGCCGGGATGGGGACGTCCAACATCCCCAAGTGGATGTGGCTGGACGCGGACAAGCTGGTCGCTGCGGCGCTTTCCGACTTGGCGCGGGGCAGGACCCTCTCCATCCCGGACCCGAAGTACAAGGCACTGATGGGCGTGGTGAAGGTGACGCCGAGGGCGCTGCTGAGCGGGGTCACGTCACGGACGGGCAGGAAGTACGGCCCGCAGTAACCCTGGAGGGCGGGATCGCGTCTGCCGGAACCCGTCAGTCGCCGACTGCGGGTGGTGGTCCGTCCTCGCGCAGTTCCCCGCGCCCCTTCGGGGCGCTCCCGAACACGCTGAGGCCCGGCTCCCCCGTGGGGAGCCGGGCCTCAGTCACAAACTCAGGTCAGTGCGAGTGACCGTGGCCGTGGCCCGCGGCCTCGGCCTCCTCCTCGGCCGGCTTCTCGACGACCAGGGTCTCGGTCGTGAGCAGCAGGGAGGCGATCGACGCGGCGTTCTCCAGCGCGGAGCGCGTGACCTTGACCGGGTCGATGACGCCGGCCTTGACCAGGTCGCCGTACTCGCCGGTGGCGGCGTTGAAGCCGAAGCCCTTGTCGAGCTCGGCGACCTTCGAGGTGATGACGTAGCCCTCGAGGCCGGCGTTCTCGGCGATCCAGCGCAGCGGCTCGACGGCGGCGCGGCGGACGACGGCGACACCGGTGGCCTCGTCGCCCTCCTTGCCGAGCGAGTCGCCGAGCACCTTGGCGGCGTGCACCAGAGCGGAGCCACCACCGGAGACGATGCCCTCCTCGACCGCGGCGCGGGTCGCGGAGATGGCGTCCTCCAGACGGTGCTTCTTCTCCTTGAGCTCCACCTCGGTGGCGGCGCCGACCTTGATCACGCAGACGCCGCCGGCCAGCTTCGCGAGGCGCTCCTGGAGCTTCTCGCGGTCCCAGTCGGAGTCCGTGGCCTCGATCTCGGCCTTGATCTGGTTGACGCGACCCTCGACCTCGGAGGCGTTGCCGCCGCCGTCGACGACCGTGGTGTCGTCCTTGGTGATGGTCACGCGGCGCGCGGTGCCGAGCACGTCGAGACCGACCTGGTCGAGCTTGAGGCCGACCTCTTCGGCGATGACGGTGCCGCCGGTGAGGGTGGCGAGGTCACCGAGCATGGCCTTGCGGCGGTCGCCGAAGCCGGGGGCCTTCACCGCGACGGCGTTGAAGGTGCCGCGGATCTTGTTCACGACCAGGGTCGACAGGGCCTCGCCCTCGACGTCCTCGGCGATGATCAGGAGCGGCTTCGAGGCGTTGGCCTGGATGACCTTCTCGAGCAGCGGGAGCAGGTCCTGGATCGAGGAGATCTTGCCCTGGTGGATGAGGATGTACGGGTCCTCGAGCACCGCCTCCATGCGCTCCTGGTCCGTCACGAAGTACGGCGACAGGTAGCCCTTGTCGAAGGCCATGCCCTCGGTGAAGTCCAGCTCGAGCCCGAAGGTGTTGGACTCCTCGACGGTGATGACACCGTCCTTGCCGACCTTGTCCATCGCCTCGGCGATGAGCTCGCCGACCTGCGGGTCCTGGGCGGACAGACCGGCGACGGCCGCGATGTCGGCCTTGTCGTCGATCGGGCGCGCGGTCGCGAGGAGCTCCTCGGAGACGGCCTTGACGGCGGCGTCGATGCCCTTCTTCAGGGCGGCCGGGGAGGCGCCGGCGGCTACGTTGCGCAGGCCTTCCTTGACCAGGGCCTGGGCGAGCACGGTCGCGGTGGTGGTGCCGTCACCCGCGATGTCGTTGGTCTTGGTCGCCACCTCCTTGACGAGCTGGGCGCCGAGGTTCTCGTACGGGTCCTCGACCTCGACCTCACGGGCGATGGTGACGCCGTCGTTGGTGATGGTCGGGGCGCCGAACTTCTTGTCGATGACGACGTTGCGGCCGCGGGGGCCGATCGTCACCTTCACCGTGTCGGCAAGCTTGTTGACGCCGCGCTCAAGGGCGCGACGGGCGTCCTCGTCGAACTTCAGGATCTTCGCCATGGGAGCGATTCAGCCCTCTCGAAAACTCGGGTGAACGAACTGCGCCCCTCGCCGCCCGGCAATCAGCGGGGTGACCAGGGGCGCAGCTCAAAAGCAAATCTGCTGGTGAAGCAGGTGAATTACTTCTCGACGATCGCGAGCACGTCGCGAGCCGAGAGGACGAGGTACTCGTCGCCGTTGTACTTCACCTCGGTGCCGCCGTACTTGCTGTACAGCACGACATCGCCGACCTTCACGTCGAGCGGCAGGCGCTCGCCGTTCTCGAAGCGGCCCGGGCCCACGGCGAGGACAGCACCCTCCTGGGGCTTCTCCTTCGCGGTGTCCGGAATGACCAGGCCAGAGGCCGTGGTCTGCTCGGCGTCGAGCGGCTGGACCACAATGCGGTCCTCGAGCGGCTTGATGGCAACCTTGGAGCTGGCGGTCGTCACGATCCGGTCTCCCCCTTCGGAGATCTACGGGGTTAACAGTCTGGGGTGGCGACCAGGTGGATCCGTCGTCGCGGGTGCCGGACCTGCCCGTCGCTGTTGGCACTCTCCAGTGGTGAGTGCCAAGGGTGAGACTAGGACGGCGATTAGCACTCGGTCAAGCGGACTGCTAATTCACTGACGTGGGTCTTAACCGACTGGGGTGCTCCGCGGCGGCGCGGGGACGCCCCGCCGCCCTTCCGGGCAACGCTTTCCGGGGGGCGGGGGTTCCTTTCCGGCGTCCGGGCTCTGCCCTGTTTCCGGTGGCCCGGCAGGCGGGGTGGCTGTGCCCACCGGCTCCGCCGTGCGGAACGCCTGCCCGCAGCGGTCGGCCTCCGGTTTCCGCTTGGGAACCTTCTCCGCCGCCTTTCTGCCCAGCCTTTCGATCGGGTCCACCGACTGTGCGCACCCAGTGAGCAGTGCGGGCGCGAGCACGCCTGTCGCGAGTACTCCGACAAGGAACCGCCGCGCCCGCGCCCGCCCCGTCACAGGTAGTCCTCCAGCCTGGCCACCGCGTACCCCTTGTCGGTGACCGTCTTCATGACCTTGCGGATCATGTCGGGCATCGTGCCCTTCCAGTCCTCGCGCCCCCGGAAGTGCGTGAGGATGATGTCGCCGGGATGCAGGTCCCGGTCCCATTCGCGCCACTCCATGTGGTCGGCGAAGGCCTCGGACGCCCACAGCGGCACGGCCTTGATCCCGCAGGACTTGGCCGCGCGCAGCGTGTCCGCGTTGTAGTTGCCGTACGGCGGGCGGAAGAGCTCGGGGCGCTTGCCGTAGCGCTGGTGGATGATGTCCTGCATGCCGCAGATCTCGCGCCGCTGGCCCGCGTACGAGAGCCCCGGCAGGTAGCGGTGGTGCAGCGTGTGGTTGTTGAGCTCGACGCCGCGCGACTGCATCTTCTTGAAGTAGCCGTAGTCCTCCTTGACCAGGTAGTCGCTGAGGAACGCGGTGTACGGGATCTGGAGCTCGCTCATCATCTTGAGCAGCGCCGGGTCCTTCTCGGCGCCGTCGTCCATGGTCAGGAAGACGACCTTCTTCTTCGTGGGGATCGTCGTGAAGACGGGCGGCAGGTTCTCCTGGCCCTTGACCTCGAAGCCCTTGCGCGTGGTGATCTTCGGCTTCTGCGCGGGCGGCTCGGGCGCGGCCAGCGGGGTCTTCGCCAGGCCCCAGCGTTTCGCGGCGGCGGCGCGCGCGACCTGGGTGACGCGGAGCTTCTGGGCGTAGGTGTCGAGGGCGCGGGCGGGCGGCGCGTCCAGGCGCTGCTGACCGGGTGCGGGCTTCGCTCCGCCGTCGGCGCCCGAGGCACATCCGGAGGCGATCGCGGCGACGGTGAGCACGGCGGCCCCGGTCCGCGCCCGGCTCACCGCGCGACGCCTGCGCCGCGCGGAGCCCCGCCCCCGGCTCTCCCGTTTTGCCCTGAATTCATCTTTTTGTCGTACTAGTTGCATGGCGCCGGATCTTTGCAGCTCACGGCCCTGTTGCGGGGCCGACACCGCCGCCGGGCGCGCACCATCCACCGACTGGCCCACAATGGGCCGGGTGAACGACCTCGACCGCGCCCCGACCGCCCTGACCTCCTTCTCCGCGCTGCTCACCGCCGAAGGCCGGTCGCTGCTCGATCTCGACGAGGTGCGCGAGGCCGATCCGGCACGGGAGCTCGCCGTCGCCACCCGCCTGCGCCGCGAGCACCCGGCGGAGCTGGTCACGGCGGTGCTCGCGCAGGCGCGGCTGCGGCGGCGCGCGGTGGCGAAGTTCGGCGCCGATGACGCGGGGCGGATGTTCTTCACCCCCAACGGCGTCGAGCAGGCGACACGCACCAGCGTGGCCGTGCACCGCGCCGAGAGCTTCAAGGCCCTGGGCGTGCGCAGCGTGGCCGATCTCTGCTGCGGCATCGGCGGCGACGCGATCGCCCTCGCCCGGGCCGGTATCGCCGTACTCGCCGTCGACCGTGACCCGCTGACCTGCGCGGTGGCGCGCGCGAACGCGGAAGCGCTCGGGCTCGCCGACCTCATCGAGGTGCGCGAGGCCGATGTCACCGAGGTCGACACCTCCGCGTACGACGCCGTCTTCGTGGACCCGGCGCGGCGCGGCGGCCGTGGCCGCATCTTCGACCCCGAGGCCTACTCCCCGCCGCTCTCCTGGGCCGTCGGCGCCGCCCGCAAGGCCCCGCACGCGGCGCTGAAGATCGCTCCCGGCATTCCGCACGAGGCGGTGCCCGCGGAGGCCGCCGCGGAGTGGATCTCGGACGGCGGTGACGTGAAGGAGGCCGTGCTGTGGTTCGGCACGGACGCCCCGTCGTCGCACCGCGCGACGCTGCTGCCCTCGGGCGCCAGGCTGTCGTCCCCGCTCGACGCGATGCTGCCGGACCCGGAGGTGCGGGCGGTGGGCCGCTACCTCTACGAGCCGGACGGTGCCGTCATCCGTGCGCATCTGGTGGCGGAGGTGGCCGCGCGGGTGGAGGGCGGGCTCATCGACGAGACCATCGCCTACGTCACCTCCGACGCGCTGCACGCGACGCCGTACGCCGTGGCGTACGAGATCACCGATCAACTGCCCTTCGGCGTGAAGAAGTTGAAGGCGCTGCTGCGGGAGCGTGAGGTCGGGATCCTGACGGTGAAGAAGCGGGGGTCGGCGGTGGAGCCGGAGGAGCTGCGGCGCAAGGTGAAGCCGCAGGGCAAGAACTCCGCGACGGTTTTCCTCACCCGGGTCGCGGGGGCGCCCGCGATGCTGATCGGGCAGCCGGTCGGATAGTTCAGCCCCCGGGGCCCCGGACGGAATCAGGCACCGCAGGGCCGCCGCCTAGCCGCACTCGTCCGCCCGTCCCCGCAACAACTCCCGCTCCCGCTCATTGCGCGTGAGCCCCGCCGCCCGCTCGAACTCCGCCCGCGCCTCCGCCGCACGGCCCAGACGCAGCAGCAGGTCGCCCCGCACGCTCGGCAGCAGGTGATAGTCCTTCAGGGCCGGTTCCCCGGCGAGCGCGTCCACGAGGTGCAGTGCCTGCGCCGGACCCGAGGCCATCGACACTGCGACCGCGCGGTTCAGCTCGATCACCGGTGAGGGAGCGCGGGCGGCGAGCAGTTCGTACAGGGCGACGATCCGGGGCCAGTCCGTCTCCTCGTAGGAAGCGGCGTTCGCGTGGCAGGCGGCGATCGCGGCCTGGAGCGCGTACGGTCCCGACGCGCCCGGAGCCGCCGAGTGCGCGCGGGCGAGGGCGGCGAAGCCCCGCCGGATCAGGAGCCGGTTCCAGTGGCGCCGGTCCTGGTCGGCGAGGAGCACCAGCTCGCCCTGCGGGCCCGTACGCGCCGCCGCGCGGGACGCCTGGAGTTCGAGGAGCGCCGCGAGGCCGTGCACTTCCGCTTCCTGCGGCATGAGCCCGGCAAGGACGCGGGCCAGGCGCAGGGCGTCCTCGCACAGGGACGGCCGCAGCCAGTCGTCGCCCGCCGTGGCCGCGTACCCCTCGTTGAAGATGAGGTAGATGACTTCGAGCACCGACCCGAGCCGGGCCTCGCGTTCGGCGCCGTACGGCACTTCGAAGGGCACCCCCTTCGCGGCGAGGGTGCGCTTGGCGCGCACGATGCGCTGGGCCACCGTCGGTTCGGGGGCCAGCATCGCGCGGGCGATCTCCGTGGTCGTCAGGCCGCCGAGCAGCCGCAGCGTGAGCGCGATGCGGGCCTCGGCGGAGAGGACCGGGTGGCAGGCGGTGAAGACGAGGCGCAGGAGGTCGTCGTCGATGTCGTCGGGGTCGACGGGTTCATCCACGTGGGGCGGGGCGGCCTCCAGGTCGCGGCCCATCTCCGCCAGCTTGCGCGCGTAGCGTTCCCTGCGGCGTACGAGGTCGATGGCGCGGCGCTTGGCGGTGGTCATCAGCCAGGCGCCGGGGTTGTCGGGGACGCCGCTGCGCGGCCACTGTTCGAGCGCCGCGACCAGCGCGTCCTGCGCGAGTTCCTCCGCGATGCCGACGTCGCGCACGATCCGTGCGACACCGGCGATGAGGCGCGGCGACTCGATGCGGAAGACGGTCTCGATGGCGGCGCGGGGGGTGTCCGGGCGCGGGGGCTCTGAGGAGTGGGCCGTCACGGCCACCCATCAGAGCACCCCCGCGCCGTCACCGCAAAGGGCCTGCGCCGGCCGCTCAGCCCTCGATGATCTCCCGGACCTCAGCGGTCACGGTCCAGTGCTCGTCGTGGGTCTTCAGGAACCGGCTCGCCCACTCGACCGCCTCGGCCTTGTCCTTGCACTGCGTGATCGAGTAGCCGCCGACGACCTCCTTGGCCTCGGTGAACGGGCCGTCCGTGACGGACAGCTTGCCGCCCTCGAAGTGCACCTGCGTGGTCTGGGCGCTCGGGGTGAGGCCCGCGGTGTCGAGCATGACCCCCGCCTTGGTGATCTCTTCGAGCAGCGCACCCATGCGCTCGCCCATCTCGGGGCTGGGGCCGCCCTCGGGGGAGTTCTTCTCGTTGACGCGGATCATCGTCAGAAAGCGCGGCATGGTCATGTCTCCGTTCGGCTGTCGCATGCCCTGCGGGCCGGGCGACGGGCGGGGCTTTTCCCCGCCTCTCACCTCTGCGTCGAACGGTAGGGGCGCGGATCGACATCGTCTGCGAGATTCTCCGGACTTTTTTCAGATGCGGCTGCGTCGGACTCCTCCGCGGACGTTTCCGCAGGTCGCGAAGGTGTACGCGCCGGATGCAGCACCGCCGTGGCCGCCGCTGCCGCCACGAGCAGCGCCGCGGCGACCCCGAAGGCGGTCGCGTACCCGTCCGCGAGCGCGCCGGGCCCCCGGCCGTCCCCCGCGGGCCCCGCGCTCCCCGTAACGCCCGACGCCACCGTCACCAGGACCGCGAGCCCCAGCGAACCCCCCAGCTGCCGCGAGCTGTTGAGCAGCCCCGAAGCCATCCCGGTCTCCCCGGCCGCCACACCGGAGGTCGCCGCCGTCCCCAGCGGCACGAAGCACATGCCGATGCCGACGCTCGCCACCAGCGAGGGTCCCAGGACAGACCCGAGGAAGGTGCCGTCGGACCCGACCGTGAGCGCGAACCACGCGAACCCCGCCGCCCCGAGCAGCCCCCCGGTCACCAGCGTCGCCCGCTCCCCGAAGCGCCCGGCGTTACGCGTCGAGATCACCGATCCGGCGACGACGCCCGCACAGAACGGCAGGAAGGCCGCCCCCGCCTGCGTCGATCCGTACGACAGAACCTCCTGCAAGTAGAGCGAGGTGAAGTAGAAGGCGGCGAACTGCCCCGACGACATCAGCAGCGCGAACGCGTTCGCGGAGAGCACCGGCCGGTTCCCGAGCAGGCCGAGCCGGAGCAGCGGCTGGCGCTGCCGGGACTCGACGACGGCGAACGCGGCAAGCAGCACGGCCGCGGCCGCGAGAGTGCCGAGCGTCGTGCCGGACCCCCACGCGTAGGTATCCGTGCGGACGAGGCCGAGGACGAGTACCGCCATACCGCCCGTGACGAGGAGTGCGCCCACCACGTCGAGGCGCGGCGCGGGCCCGGTGCGCCTGTCGGCGGGCACGCCGCGCCGGGAGAGGAGCAGCACCGCGAGCACCACCGGGACGTTGATCAGCATCACCGAGCGCCAGCCCGCCCAGTCGGTGAGCAGCCCGCCCGCCATCACGCCGACCGCACCGCCGAGCGCGCCCGCCGCTCCCCAGAGCCCGAGCGCCCGTGAACGCGCGGGCCCTGCGGCGTAGTTGACGGTGATCAGCGCGAGCGCGACGGGGGCGAGCGCCGCCGCCCCCGCGCCCTGCACGGCCCGCGCCGCGACGAGTTGCCCCGGCGTCTGCGCGAGCCCGCCCGCGAGGCTCGCGATGCCGAAGACCGCGAACCCGGCGAGCAGGGTGCGCCGCCGACCCACCACGTCGGCGAGGCGCCCGCCCAGCATGAGGAGTCCGCCGAAGGCGAGTGCGTAGGCGTTGACGACCCAGAGCAGCGAATCGGCCCCGAAGCCGAGGTCGTCCCCGATGTCGGGCAGCGCGATGTTCACGACGGACATGTCGAGGGAGACCAGGAACTGCACGGTGAGCAGCACCGGCAGCAGCCAACGGGTCCCCGAGGGTTTCGAGTCGACGGGATTCACCATGCCCACAGATATTACTATACGCGTATAGAAAATGCAGCGGAGTGCGTCCCGGTGCATGCTCGCGTCCTCCGCCCGCCCCTCGCGGGCGCGACAATGAGCCACGTGGAAGCAGAGAAAGCGGCAGCGGAGAAAACAGCGCCGAAAGCGGCGGAAGCGCAGGAAGCGCCGGAGCCGGCCGCGGAGAAGAAGAGGAAACGCGGCCGCCCCAGCCGCATCGACCTCGACACGATCGTCGGCATCGCGCGCCGCATCCTCCAGGAGGAGGGCGTGGCCGCCCTGAGCATGCGCCGGGTCGCCAAGGAGGTCGGCACGACCCCGATGGCGCTCTACCACCACGTACGCGACAAGGACGAGCTCCTGATGCTCACCCTGGCAGGGACCGCGGACTCGGTCCCGCGCCCCGAGCTCCCCGACGATCCGCGCGACCGGATGCTCGCGGTCTCCGTACACATGCACGGCACGCTGGCGCGGATGCCCTGGGTGGTCGAGGTGCTCAGCCTCGGCGACCTCACCGACAAGGGCGCCCTGTGGATGGTCGAGGAGATCATCGACTGCTGCCTGGCCCGCGGCCTCGCCCCGGCACAGGCGGTCGCCGCGTACCGCACGATCTGGCACTGCGTCTACGGCGATCTGGTCTTCCGTCAGGCGATGGCACGCCGCGCCGAGGAACCGGACCGCAAGCGCCACTTCCCCGACCTGCTCGACGAGGCGGACGCCGAGGAGCTGCCCCACATGACCGCGCTCGCGGGGCACTGGCTGGAACTGACGGCGGACTTCGACATGTCCGTGCAGCTGGGCGCGGTCATCGACGGACTCCTGCGGGCCGGGGAACGCGACTGACGTACCCCCGCCCCCGCGTCAGTCCGTGCCGAGCGACTCGAAGCGCCACCGGTGTACCGCCCGCGTCACCAAATCCGGTGCGGGCTCCGGGAGTTCGGGCAGTTCGGCGTCGTAAGGGGCGTCCCACCAGGTCAGGACGAGTACCCGGTCCTGCGGGGCGCGGAAGCTCTCCCGCCGGACGGGCTCGCCGTCCAGGATCTGCGCGCGGGCCCAGGCGAGCAGGTCCCCGCCCCGCCCTTCGGCGGCGCGGGCCTCCCACATCAGCGCGACGGTCACGAGTACAGGTTCTCCTTGCTGACCTCGTGGACGTGATCGTGGTCGTGGGCGTGGGAGTGGCCGGGGACGTGCGGCTCCGTCACCGGGAGCGAGGAGTCCGCCGACAGGTCCCAGTCGGACGCCGAGCGGTTACGCGCCACCATCTCCGCGCCGAGCGCCGCCACCATCGCGCCGTTGTCCGTGCACAGCTTCGGCCGCGGCACCCGCAGCCGGATCCCGGCCGCGTCGCACCGCTCCTGCGCAAGGGCGCGCAGCCGCGTGTTGGCGGCCACGCCGCCGCCGATCATCAGATGGTCCACGCCCTCGTCCTTGCAGGCCCGCACGGCCTTGCGGGTCAGGACGTCGACGACCGCCTCCTGGAAGGACGCCGACACATCACGGACGGGCACCTCCTCGCCCGCGGCCCGCTTCGCCTCGATCCAGCGCGCGACGGACGTCTTCAGGCCGGAGAAGGAGAAGTCGTACGCCGGGTCGCGGGGCCCGGTGAGGCCGCGCGGGAAGGCGATCGCGTTCGGGTCGCCCTCCTTCGCGTACCGGTCGATGACGGGACCGCCGGGGAAGCCGAGGTTCAGGACTCGCGCGATCTTGTCGAAGGCCTCGCCCGCCGCGTCGTCGATGGTCGCACCCAGGGGCCGCACGTCCGAGGTGATGTCGGCGGAGAGCAGCAGCGAGGAGTGGCCGCCGGAGACGAGGAGCGCCATCGTCGGCTCGGGCAGCGTGCCGTGCTCCAGCTGGTCGACGCAGATGTGCGAGGCCAGGTGGTTCACGCCGTAGAGGGGCTTTCCGTAGGCGTACGCGAGCGCCTTGGCCGCCGAGACGCCCACGAGCAGCGCGCCCGCGAGACCGGGGCCCGCGGTCACCGCGATGCCGTCCAGGTCCTTCGCCGTGACGCCCGCTTCCTTCAGGGCGCGGTCGATGGTCGGCACCATCGCCTCCAGATGCGCGCGCGAGGCGACCTCGGGGACGACGCCGCCGAAGCGGGCGTGCTCGTCGACGCTGGAGGCGATGGCGTCGGCGAGCAGGGTGGTGCCGTGGACGATGCCGACGCCGGTCTCGTCGCAGGAGGTCTCGATGCCGAGGACGAGAGGTTGGTCGCGCGAGTCAGCCATGGGTGTCGGTTCCTTGTACGGATGTCGATGGATCGGTCAGACGCATCACCAGGGCGTCCACGTTGCCCGGCTGGTAGTAGCCGCGCCTGAAGCCGATGGGCTCGAAGCCGAAGCGCTCGTACAGCTTCTGTGCCCAGGTGTTGTCGACCCGCACCTCGAGCATGACCTCGGCGCACTCGAAGGCGGTCGCCGCGCTCAGCAGGTCGGCCAGGAGCGCGGAGCCCAGCCCCGTGCCCCAGTGGCTCGGGGCCACCGCGATGGTCTGTACGTCGGCTTGGTCGCCGCCCGACGCGAGCCCCGCGTACCCGACGAGGCGGTCCCCGTCCATGGCCACCACATAGCGGCGGGTGGCCTGCGGCCCGCGCGCGTGGGAGAGCTCGGACCAGAACATGCCGCGCGACCACGCGTCGTCCGGGAAGAGCTCCTTCTCCAGGACGAAGACCGGTTCGATGTCCCACCAGCGCATCTCGCGCAGGACCGCTGTCGTCACGGATGTCACTTGGGGGTGACCACCTTGTAGTTCTTGGGCACCTGCGCGTCGGGCCGGCGCAGGTACAGCGGCCTGGGGGGCAGCAGCTCCTCCCCGGCGGCGAGCTTCCCGGCGGCGAGGGACGCGAGCGAGGCCGCCGACACGTTCTCGGGGGCGCGGGCGTCCGGGAAGGTCTCGGGGTAGAGCACCGCGCCCGCGCCGACGGCGGGCAGGCCCGCCACCTCGTCGGCGATGTCGGCGGGGCGGTCCACGGCGGCCTCGGTGAGGCGGGTGCGCGGGTCGGCGTACCGCGCCCAGTAGACCTCCTTGCGGCGCGCGTCCGTGGCGACGACGAAGGGGCCGCTCTCGATGCCGGACTCGTGCGCCAGGCCGTCGAGCGTGCAGATCCCGTGCACGGGCACGCCGAGCGCGAGCCCGAAGGTGTCGGCGGTCATCAGACCGACGCGCAGACCGGTGTAGGGGCCGGGGCCCACGCCGACGACGATGCCGGTCACGGCGTCGAGTCTCAGCCCTGCCTCGGCGAGTACCCGGTCGACGGCGGGCAGGAGCAGCTCGCCGTGACGGCGGGCGTCCACCTGGCTGGAGGCTGCGACGACGGAGGAGCCGTCGTGCAGCGCGACGGTGACGGCGGGGGTGGCGGTATCCAGAGCGAGCAAGAGCACGCGAATAGCCTACGGCTCCGGCGCCCGGCGCACGGCCGACCGGGGATGCCGCACACCTGCTGCTAACGTCACCCCATAGCCGTACGGAGTACGAAGAGGGTGGCGCAGTTGTCCAGGAGCAGCTCGGGATTCGTGGCCGGGCTCACCGCCGCCGCCATCGCCGCGGTCGGCTTCCTCGCCTACCAGGCGTCGGCGAGCGCGCCGGACGACCTGGGCAAGAAGCCAGACAAGTCCCCCTCCGCGTCGGCCTCGCGTTCCCCCAAGGACAAGGCCGACCCGACGACGGTCCCGGCGCAGTCCGGTACGGGCGAGCGGGTCGTCTACTCCGTGGGCGAGGACCGCGTCTGGCTGGTCGGCGCCGCGGGCAAGGCGCAGCGCACCTTCAAGGTCACGCCGAGCACGGTGGACCCGGCCCCCGGTACGTACGCCGTCACCTCGCGCTCGGGCACTGTCACCGGAACGGACGGCGTCGCGATCGAGCACGTCGTGCGCTTCGCGAACGTCGACGGCATCGCGATCGGCTTCAGCGCCGCCACGGACGGCTCGACGCCGAAGCCGGACCCGTCGAAGAAGACCGGCGGCATCCGCGAGTCGCGCAAGGACGGCAACGCGATGTGGGAGTTCGCGACGATCAGCAAGAAGGTCGTCGTCGTTCCGTAGGCCGTCGGTCCGCGGGACGGTTTCCCGCGGGCGCGGGATCACGCGGCGGTGTCGAGACCTCGCTCGCGGCGGCGCAGGACGCCAGCAGATCGCGCATGGAAATCCCCGCCGGCCCCGCTGACCCCACTGGCCCCGACAGCCCGTGCGGCCGGGGCTTTACGTCACGTTCTGCAGCCGACATGGATGCCTCCTGGGCTCCGGGGGCAGACGTGGTTAGGTAGACCTAACCAGTACTGGCATCCATGTGACCATGCCGGACGCGCGCCGCGCAACATCTTGCCGACGCCTTGTCGGAATGTTCGGGCGAAAAGACGAGGGATCGGGCCAGGAGAGGGGATTCAGGCCGAGAGCAGCGTGAGATCGGCCTGCGTCCACCGCTCCCCGACGCCGGTCAGCGTCACTTCGCGCACCTCGTCCGTCGTGTCGCCGACGGCCCGGTCGATCACGACGTGCAGCCGCTCGTCCGAGAGGTCCTCGACCTTGCCGTCGCCCCACTCCACGACGATCACCGACTCGGGCAGCGAGACGTCCAGGTCGAGGTCCTCCATCTCGTCGAGCCCGCCGCCCAGGCGGTACGCGTCCACGTGCACCAGGGGCGGTCCGTCGGACAGGGAGGGGTGGACGCGGGCGATGACGAAGGTCGGGGACGTGACGGCGCCCCGGACGCCGAGGCCCTCGCCCAGGCCGCGGGTCAGGGTCGTCTTGCCCGCGCCGAGCTCGCCGGTGAGCATCACGAGGTCACCGGGGCGCAGCAGCTTGGCCAGGCGGCGACCCAGATCACCCATCTGTTCGGGCGAGGTGACGGTGAGGTCGAGGGAGTTCACGGGGGCCGGGTTGTGCGGTGCTTCCATGCCCACCCACGTTAGCCGCTGGACGTCCGTGCCCCGGCCGCCTCCGGCACCGCTCCCGCCCGCCCGAGGAGGTCCGCGAGGCGGTCCGTGACGACTTCGGGGTGCTCCAGCATGACCAGGTGCCCCGCGTCCGGTACGAGCACGAGTTCGGCGTCCGGCAGCAGATCGGCGATGACCTCGCTGTGCTCGCTCGGCGTCACCAGGTCTTTGTCCCCGGCGAGTACGAGCACCGGCATCCCGGCGAAGTGCTTCAGGGCCTTGGTCTTGTCGTGCTCGGCGAACGCCGGGTAGAACTCCGCGACCACGTCGATGGGCGTCGACTCGATCATGCGTTCGGCGAAGCGCGAGATGGCCGGATCCACGTCCTTCGAGGAGAACGAGTAGCGCTTGATGATCCCGGCGAAGAGGTCCGCGGTGGCCCGCCGCCCCTTCTCCACGAGATCGGCCTGCGAGCCGAGCGCCTTGAGCACACCCGGAAGCACACGCCGGACGGCGTTCATCCCCGCGATCGGCAGCCCGAAGTTGACCTCGCCGAGACGCCCGGACGACGTACCCACAAGAGCTACGCCGACGACGCGCTCACGGATCAGCTCCGGGAAGTGGTCGGCGAGGGCCATCGTCGTCATGCCGCCCATGGAGTGCCCGACCAGGACGATCGGCCCCTCGGGGGCCGCCGCGTCGATGACGGCCTTCAGGTCGCGCCCCAGCTGGTCGATGGAGACCGGCGTACGGTCCGTCAGCTGCGCGGCGCCGCGCTCCGAGCGGCCGTGGCTGCGCTGGTCCCAGTACACGCAGCGCACGACGCCGCGCAGTGCCGCCCGCTGGAAGTGCCAGGAGTCCTGGCTCAGGCAGTAGCCGTGGCTGAAGACGACGGTGACGGGAGCGGGTGCCTTGCGGCCGAAGAGCCTGCGGCGGCGCGGTGCCTGCGCGGTGTCCTGCTCGACCTCGTCGACCTCGTACGAGAGCTGCGTGCCGTCGTCGGCGTACGCCTGGCCCGGCGTGCCGCGCAGCGATCCGTACGGCCCCGAGGCGTCGAGTGCGAGCCGCGCCTTCTTGCGCATGCCGCGGCCGACGGTCAGCCGCTCGATGGCGACACCGGCGGCTGCGCCCGCGGCGACGACGCCTATCGCGGCACCGGCGAGGCCGGCCCTGCGCCAGTTCCCGGCCCCGGCGGCGGCTTCCGTCACCGCTTGCGCGGCCGCCCCCGTGCTGGTCTCGCTCACGTGCCGCTCCTACTCAGTCGTCGGGTCGCTCATTCACATGGACGCGCGGAACACGCGAACCGATGCGGGTGACGATCTCGTACGCGATGGTGCCAGCCGCCCTGGCCCAGTCCTCGGCGGTCGGCTCCCCCCGGTCGCCGGGGCCGAACAGGACGGCTTCGGAGCCCACCGGGGGCTCGTCGCCGCCGAGGTCGACCACGAACTGGTCCATCGCCACCCTTCCCGCGACCTTCCGCAGCTTGCCGCCCACCAGGACGGGCCCGGTGCCTGACGCGTGGCGCGGGATCCCGTCCCCGTACCCGACCGGGACGAGCCCGAGGGTCGTATCGCCGGGTGTGACGTACTGATGCCCGTAACTGACGCCGTGACCCCCCGGAGCGTGCTTCACGAGGGCCAGCGACGCGCTGAGCGTCATGACGGGCCGCAGCCCGAAGTCCTCCGGGGTGCCGACATCCGGGACGGGCGAGATCCCGTACATCGCGATTCCGGGGCGTACGAGATCGAAGTGCGTCTCCGGAAGCGTGAGCGTGCCGGGCGAGTTGGCGATGTGCCGCACCTCTGGCCGGATACCGCGCTCCTCGGCAGCCGCGACCATCTCCCGGAAAAGGACGAGCTGAGCGGCGATGGAGGGGTGCCCCGGCTCATCGGCACAGGCGAAGTGCGACCAGATGCCGGTGACGCGGACCAGGCCCTCGGCCTCGGCCTGCCGGGCCTGCGAGACGAGTTCCGGCCAGTCGGCGGGCATGCAGCCGTTGCGTCCGAGCCCGGTGTCGGCCTTCAACTGAATACGAGCGGTGCGCCCCGCGTCCCGCGCGGCGGACACCACCTCACGCAGGGCCCACAAACCACTGACCGACATATCGAGATCGGCCTCGACGCCCTCGCGCCAGGGCCCGCCGGGGGTCCACAGCCAGCACATGACCCTGCCCCCGATCCCGGCGGCCCGCAGCGCGAGCGCCTCCTCGGGGGTCGCGGTGCCCACCCAGGTGGCTCCCGCCTCCACGGCGGCACGGGCGCAGGGCACCATCCCGTGCCCGTACGCGTCCGCCTTCACGACGGCCATGAAGGCGGCGCCCGGCGCGTGGGCACGCAAGGAGCGCACATTGGCCCGAAGAGCCGCCAGATCAATCTCGGCGCGGGCACGCAAGGTCTCAGTCATATCGCCGCCCAGTCTCTCAGAGCCCACCCACCCCCTGTCAGCAGCCGCCCCGCCCTACCCAAACCCCCTTGCCCACCCACCGGATCCCCCGAAGCCACCCCGCAACGAACAAGCCTTTCCCGCCCACCCACCCGAGTACCCCGCAGCGCCAGGGCGGGCAGCCAAGCGCTTCGGCGGACAGGCGTGGGGCGGGCGACTCGGACAGGCGGCGGGGCGGCAGGCGCAGGTGGCAGCCCAACCCCCGTACGCCCGCACCCGGCATCGAGACGCGAGGGGACGTGTCGGTATTTCCGCCCGGAGCACGGCAAGCGACACTCCCCCGCTGAAGCCGGACGCCAGTCCCCCGCCCAAACCGGACCAGCCGCTACTCCCCCCGAACA